>CAIWTR010000219.1 GCA_903915615.1 uncultured Armatimonadota bacterium | reverse complement strand
CCGGATGCATTGTCATCCGCGCCGTGGTGAATCGCTGGAGATTTGCTGTCCGAAAGCGAGGATGCGCCTCCCATGCCCAAATGGTCAAGGTGCGCTCCGACAACCACAACTTCTTTCGATAGCTGCGGGTCTGTTCCGGGCAGCACACCAATCACATTGTTCGTCGTGACCTCAAATGGCACCATCGTCAGCGACAAGCTCCCGCGCTCCGGCAGACGCCCACTCGGCGAAAACGCAGACTTGAGCATAACGACGACAGGCAAGCCGTAGTCAGCGCCGGGTCCCTCAACATGGATGCCAAATGCACCATCCGGGTTTGTGTCCGCAAGCAAAATCACACCAACCGCGCCCGCATCCCGTGCCGCAGCCACCAGACCAGCCTGCTTGATCAGTCCTGAATCAGGAGGCAATGGAACAACCGCGATGGCTCCCTTGAGCGCCGCGCCCGGCGATGCAGCCACGATGCTTGCAGCTACATTTCCGCTACCGCTGCGGGGATGCACCATCACGGAAGAGCTTCCCTTGATGCCACGGCCATCAATCTTGATGGTTGACGATGATCCAGGGCGATTTCCCATCGCGACTTTGAAGGGTTGCAGCCACTGATTTGTTGATGCTCCAGGCGTCAGTCCAAGCGCTGCGAACCGTGATGCCACATGACTGGCAGCGAGCGCATTTCCCGGCTCACCCGTTCCGCGGCCCGCAAGACGGTCGGATGCGAGAAAGCTGACATCCGCTCGGATCGATTGCACATCCACGGAAACCAATGCCAGCGCCGCAAACACTATGGACATCACCATTACCTAATCCTCCCGGAAAACCAATGAACTATCAATAATCATGCGCTGTTTGTCAGGCAAACCGCACCTGTAATTCGTCCGGTAATGCACCAACTTACCGCTAATTGCATAAGACATACAAGAAACACCCATTGAGGTCCTAAACATCGGCCTGTTCCTACTTACGAAATTTATTACGTGTATTTCAACGTAACTGTTGCATCGGCACATATGTTGCACTTGATGCACCACAAGGACGGATAACCAATGTTCAACGACGAAAAAACATTACGCCTGCAAGTTTCATGGCAACGTATCAAGGACCAGGTAGCACCGAGTTGCTCTGAATACGCCTGGAAGGTTCGCCAGCGGATGGCGCACGACACCAACCCACTCTGGAACCGCATCAGTGACACCGTCGAAGCCCAAGCTTTTGCCGACGCCTGTGGAGCAAAGACGCTCTCAGCATTAGGCACATACCAGTCCGTGGATGACATCGACTGGGACAACTTGCCAGCGACCTGCTTTTTGAGGGGCTCACAGGAACACTCCACATGCCTCCTCCGCTACGAGAGCCGATGGTATCTCTACGGCAATGGAGATGCATTTTGTGACAAAAATGGACATTTCCAGATCACAGAATGCTCTGCAAGGTTTTTGATCAACGACAAAGATGCCAAGACAATCGCATCGATGTGGCTGACGACATCCGTTCGCAGCAAAAATTCAGCCATGAACAGCGGCTTCGTGGATGCCAGTATTGTCGTGGAGCCATTTCTCCTTGATGAAAATGGACAGCAACCCGTCAAGTACCGTGTCTATTGCTTCAATGGCACACCAGAAATGATTGAGCTGACATCCCCGACGATCACCCGTCTCGGCGGCTGTGCTCTCTACACACCGGAATGGACACGCGTCCAGCAAACGGTCCAGTGCGGTATCGCCCCCATCTTTGACTTCGAGCGTCCAAGCGGTTTTCAGGACATGATCCGCGATTCCATGGCCGTTTCCAGTGGCATCGACCACATTTGCATCGACTTCATGGTCACCCAAGACGGTCCCGCGGTCCATCGGTTGTTGTGCACCCCATACCGCGGTCAAACCGGCACACCGAGTCGCTGTCCAGATGTTCAAAAGTGGCTGGCCAGCCTTTGGAATGTGGATACAACTTGGTACAACCACATCCCACGCCAGCTACAACCAGAGCTCATCCGAGAACAGGTTTGGAGTGCCGCCGCCTAATCCGGCTTTGGCATCACGGGGAGCTCTGCAGTCGCGTGCTCCCACGCCGCAATGAGCTTGTCTTCAAAGTCATCCCCTTCGATGTCAGCTAAGCGGCCATCCCGTTCCATCCAAGCAAGCGTACGCTTGGTTCCCTCAGCAAAGCTGATGGTCTGCCCCTGGTAACCGAGGGCTTTGAGCTTGTCATTGTCGAAAACGGATGTCCACTGAAAGATCTCACGCAGGCCACCGGACCACTTGGGAGCGCACTTTGCGAGCACATCAGATGGCATGTAAACGGGTGAATAAGTCCCACCGACAACATCCGCGACCGCTTGGTGATAGTGGTCCCACGTATGCCATTCATCCCCGGTGATGTGAAACACCTCGCCAAATGCCTTTGGATTGCCAAACGTTGCGAGGAAGCCCTGCGCGACATCATCCACGTGGCAAGCCGCCCAAAGCCCTGTGCCATCTCCTGGAACAATCAGCTTCCGCCCTGCACGCAGCCTGGCAACAAACGATTCCCAAGGTCCAAATGGACGGAGAATACCGCCGCCTTCGCCGTACGAATGGCTTGGGCGCATGATGGTAACCGGTACGCCTTCATCCGCATGCAGCTTTAGGAGATGCTCCTCAATGGCGGCTTTGTTCCAGCCATACTGACCTACGGAGTGATACGGCTCGCTCTCGGTCATCGGGATGTGGACCGGCCGCCCGCTGGTGACACACACCGTGGATGTATGCACAAACTGCCCAAACTTGCCTGAGAGCGCTCGCAGCGCCGAAAGCGTGTCATCGATGTGATACGCGATCATGTCAACGACCACATCAAAGGTTTCGCCTTCGAATGCGGCTTCAAAAGCATCCCGATCCTTGCGGTCCCCTGTGATGACGCGCACATTGGGGCTCTCTTCAAAGCGATGTGGAGTTCGTCCGCGATTGTGGAGAACGACTTCATCCCCGCGTGCAATCAGCGCCTT
>CAIWTR010000218.1 GCA_903915615.1 uncultured Armatimonadota bacterium | reverse complement strand
GATCTCGGCGGCAGAGTGGTTGGAATCAACACACTTGTCCGAAATGATGCCCAGAACATCGGGTTTTCGATTCCGATTCAGACCGCGATGCGTGTTGCGGACTCACTTCGCAAGTTTGGTAAGGTCCGGAGACCGACGGCTGGCATAATCGTGGTGAATCTGGATGACAGGTTACGTCGAGCATTGGGCGTGGGGTCAGAAGCGACTGGCGTGGTCGTCTGGAATCTGTATCGGGGGATGGGTGCCATCGATGCTGGTCTACAGCGCGGGGATTTGATAACGGAATTTGCTGGCCAAAAGGTTACGGATGAGCTCTCATTCCGCCGAGTTCTGGAAGCGCAGAAAATCGGTTCCAAAGTGAAGTGCGCCATTCGCCGTGGAAATCAGCAGGGCGAAGTAGAGGTACAGCTCTCAGAAGCGCCATAATTTGACCGATGTTAGGATCCACGCAGGCTTCTAAGGCGTTCGAGGGCCATCGTCAAGTCGGGGTCACTTGGACTTGGCATGCCTGTGTCGCTGTCACTTGCTTGGATGTTGCCTGCAGCTCTTTTGGAAACAGACCGTGGGCGTGTCCAACCATCCGGCAGCGTGTCTTCATCCCACTGCTTCCAGACGTGCTCCTTGGTACATGCGAGTGTTCTGTCATCATCCGATGTTGATGTGAAGTGTAATTCGACGTCTTCGCCTTGATGCTGACGGTAAATGGCCTCACTAATACTGACATACAAGGTGTCATCCTTGCGAACGGTTGCGCCCATCGCGAGCTCTGGATGCCCGATAATCCGCCGCGGTTTCGCAGGGCGTTGCTTTACGATATAAATGCCACCGGTTGTTCGGTGGAGCTCTACAGGCGCTGTTGGTTCTGAGGGCGAAACGTGTTGAGGCGTCCAAGAATGAACTCTCCCTCCTGTGACGATTAGGATGGGAGTAGGCTTGGGGATGATGATCAGACCGGATGCACCCTGTCCCGGTGTCCAGATTTGCAGGCTCAACGTGACTAACCTTTTGTCAGATACTCGAATATCTCACTATGATGTTGGATGGGAATATAACCTATTTCTGTTGGTTTTGTCGCAGCATCCCAGCCCGGCGTAAACCAAAAGGCTGTCCATTTGGCTCTGATTGCGCCGTTGATGTCCGCATCAGGGTCATTTCCAACCATCACGTGGTGACAATTGGGCATTAAGGTCTCTGCGGCTTCGAAAATTCTGCTGTCAGGCTTACTCACTCCAACTTCGCAGTCGAGAAGAATGTGCGTAAAGTATTGGATCAAGCCGCTCTGCGATAGTTTGCGATGTTGTAGTGCTGTCGGACCATTGGAAATGATTCCAAGGGTAATCCCGTGTTGCTGTAGATCCTCAAGGAGCTTGTGAACGCCCGGAAAGCAGCTCCACGCAGACTCTTCCGCCAGCGCACTACATTCCATCAGGCGGGCAGCATCGATTGTTTCGATGCCCATCCGGGACAACGTGCCATGCACAATATGGCTGCGAAACGCGTTCAGATTCATCTGGGAGAGGTCGGCAAAGCCCTCAGTCCCAGGCCCAAGCTCAGTAAGCCAGACATCCATGCTGTTGTATGCGATGTCCCGCTCGCTGAACTGAGGGTAATCGGCTTCGATGTATGCTTTGCTGGCCTTGATTGCCGCTGTCAGGCTTGCGGTTGTCGTGATCAGCGTGTCATCGAGGTCAAACCAGATGCAGACCGGTCTAGTCGTCAAAGCCATCCATTACTTCAAGGGGATGCGGTCTGGAAACCGTTGCAATAACGGAATCTTCGACAAATTGCGCGACGGCTTCTTCCTGGAAGAGTGCGGTGACCTGCAAGGTCATCTCTTTCACTTTTCGTTGGAGGCTACGATGGGCAGCGCTTCCGGCCTCGGTTGCTTGAAGCTGAAGTTTTGCATCCGCAAGCCGGTCTTCAAGGACAAGCCTCAGCTCACGCCACTGATTCGCTCTGGGCGTACCGCCCATAAAGTCATTAATGACATCATCTGTTGTCTCCATGAAGACAATCTTACCTGTGTGCGGGCAACTCTGTCAGGCTGATTTTTTGCCGCGATTTGGTGCCGTACCCATATGGGTCGTCCGCTCCGCAATATTGGTGCAGTGGTCGCAAATGCGCTCGAGAAAGTGGGCTACCTGGAGAAGATAGGTGGCTTGCATCACGCTGCGCGTATCTTGCTGCAGAATCTGAATCAACGTTGCGCGCATTTGCGCGTAGTACAAATCGGCTGTGTCATCCCTCTTGATCACCTGAGCGGCCAGCTCTGTATCGTGAGACAAGTAGGCATCCACACTGTCATGAATCATCCCGTAGGCTACGGTTGCATAGCGGGGAACATCAATCAGCGGCTTGTAGATGGCTTCATCTGCCATCCGCTGTCCAATCCGTGCGATATCTACCGAGTAGTCAGCGATACGTTCCAGGTCGCTGGCATTCTTGATGATATTGCTGATGGAGCGAATATCGAGGGTCTTATCATTGTGACGCCCCATCATCTTGACGCAAGCTGCTTCAAGTGAGACCTCAAGACCATCAACAATGGCATCCCGGTCGATGACATTTTGGCATGTATCGGTCAGTTGAAGCGTTAGTCCGCGCACGGCGGCGCTTAGCATGTCTTCGGCGGTGACACTCATTTCGATGATCATCGCTGTGATGGACATCAGCTCGAGATCACCAGACTGTTTTTCCTTAGACATTGTGAATCCAGTGTAGCAACCAACTTGGCACTAATGTTAAGAACTTCTGCTATCAACGTTAAGAAGTGTGTATTGGGGTTAAGTTTAGGCTCTGATATTTCCAGCAGTTCTGGATATCTTGTCTATGAAGGCTAACCACAATGACTCTGCCCTCTGAGATGACATCTGTAAGGACAGTGTTCAAGCATTCTGACCAGTGGTTATCCAGAGGAGCATCGGGTTCATCCAATAAAATCAGTGAACTCGGTTGAGATAACACCTTAGTGATTGCTACGCGTTGCCATTGTCCAGCAGAGAGAGCAGTTATTTCCTTTTCCATGAGTGCGTCAACATCAAATGTCGCATTGAATTTCGTCCACCGATGTTGGTTTTCACCAACACTCAAGTATTCACGCACTGTGTAGGCGAATGGCCGTGGCGGGAGCTGTGGGAGGTAGGCTGGTTGTTGCTTGTTGTCGATAGATATGACACCACTTGACGGTTTGAGAACACCTGAAATACAGTCAAGCAGAGTGGACTTTCCAGAGCCATTAGGGCCTGTGATGACGATCGCATCGCCACTTCTGAGGGAGAATGATGTGCTGAGCAATCGTCCGGTCACGGTTAGATCTCGGATTTCCAGCACTAACTTCCATCTCCACCTGTGATTTTATCGACGATTTGCGTGAGTTCTTCCTGTGAAGAATAGGTGATGACCACGGTGCCTTTGTCGAGGTTCCCCGTAAGGCGCGCTCGCATCCCAAGTGAGCTCCGAAGGAGCTGTTCAACAGCTTGAACCTCCGTTGAGCCACGCTTGGCTATTCGATCAGCTCGTCTGATTTCACCTTTCGTCTCGCTGGATGTCATTTCTGATTCCAGTTGGCGGACGGTCATCCTGCCAGCCTTGGCCTCACGCAGCAGCTCTTGCTGTCGTCGCATAAAGCTGTCATCCGTGCGTTGTTCCTTGTTCCCAAGGAGAGCGCGGGCATGTCCTTCTGAGATTTCACCTGCATCCAGTGCCTGTTGAACGGGCGTGGACAAACCTAGAAGACGGAGGGAGTTTGCGATAGCGGAGCGACTCTTACCAATTTTCGCTGCAAGAACATCCTGTGTCCATGCATATGTATCTAGCAATTTCTGGTACGCAATGGCAGCTTCAAGTGGTTTGAGGTCTTCCCGCAGTAGGTTTTCAATCAACGCAACGGTGAGGGCTTCCTCATCCGAATACGGCTTGATAACCACCGGAACACGCAGCATCCCGATTGAACAGGCCGCTCTAAATCGACGTTCGCCGGCAACAATCTCAAATGTCCCATTACCAATAGGTCGAACGAGAATCGGTTGGACGATTCCGGTCGACTTAATCGATGCAGCCAGCTCTGCAAGTGCATCCGAGTCGAAGAATGTCCGTGGTTGGTTTGGGTTCGGTTGTATCTGGGTGATGCTTAGTTCACGTTGTGGCTCGCTTCGAAGAAGACCATCAAGATCCGGGGCGTTTCCGCCACCAGGCAGTAGCGCGTCCAGTCCGCGACCCAACCCCTTCTTCTGTGTCGATGATGGCATCCCGTCCTTCAGCATGGGTCAACAACTCCTTGGCGATTTCTGTGTAGGCGACCGCTCCCTTGGAGCGGGGATCGTAAACGGTGATTGGCTGTCCATAGCTTGGCGCTTCAGATAACTTTATGTTTCTAGGTACGACAGTATTTGAGACTTTGTCACCAAAAAAACTACGTACTTCGCTGAGAATCTGATTCGCGTGGTTGGTCCTGCCATCGAACATCGTTAGAATCACCCGAGCGATGGATAGATCAGGGTTGATACCACTGCGGATGCGCTTCAGGATTTCCAAAAGCTGCGAAATACCTTCCAGGGCAAAGTACTCACACTGCATCGGGATTATGACTTCATCCGCTGCCGCAAGGACATTGATTGTCAGCAAGCCAAGGGATGGTGGTGCATCGATGATGATGTAGTCATACCGGTGGCTGACGCTGTCGAGTGCCTTCCGGAGAATCCGTTCTCTGTCAGGGAGCTCATAGAGTGCTAAATCGGCAGATGCAAGATCAATCGTCGCTGGAATGAGGTCTAGGTTCCCAATAGCCGTCGGGATAATGGCATCAAGCGCCGTCGCATCCCCCGTGAGGACCCGGTACGTGTCGGGTTCGCCGACACGCCTCACAACCCCTACTCCACTTGTTGCATTTCCCTGTGGATCTGTGTCCACAAGGAGAACACGCCGATGGATAGCAAGCGCGGCCGCAAGACTGATCGCAGTTGTGGTCTTGCCAACGCCACCTTTTTGATTGACCACTGCCCAATGTCTTGCCATTTTTGTCCTCTAAGTAGGTATCAGTGTACCGTTGAGGGATGAGCTGGAATGTGCATTTGTTTCACGTGAAACAATTGCAGGAATGGGTCAGTGTTTGGGGCCGCTGTCGGAGTTGAGAATTGTTTCACGTGAAACAATTCGTCACGATGTGCCAACGGTGGATATGACCAAAGATTCCTTTTGACCTATTCGAACTGGCTTTAGAAACGCAATCTGCGTGCTTTCACTTCCATCGACTGTGTGTGCCAAATTGGTTGATAAGCCTGATTTGCCCATAAGCAGTGCCAATGCAGATGTTGTTTTTGTGTCCGTACGCCAGGTTCGCACAGCGTTGACATTTAGAACACCAGATACAACGGAAATGCGGATGCGATTGGCTTCAATATCCTTACGGGATGTCAGCGTGGCTGCAACGGCAGATGTCAACAAAGGGCAGCGGACGCCAAATGGTGAGGATGCATTCGCATCCAATGCCAGACAACCCGATAGGGAAAGCCCGGATGGAATCGCATAAAGCAACGCTAGCCACTCACTGGATGTCAACTGGTTGTTCTGACGTTCCTCCGATGGTTGGGCTAGGAAAGCGGCTCCTGATGCAAGCCCGAAGTCT
The DNA here is from genome assembly GCA_903915615.1 of uncultured Armatimonadota bacterium. GTDB lineage: Bacteria > Armatimonadota > Armatimonadia > Armatimonadales > Armatimonadaceae > CAIRTT01. Next base: position 4,615 of record CAIWTR010000218.1, on the reverse strand, counting down.
CCCCTTGCTGCAAACATCGCCGCCGCAAGTCCAGGGGTTACGACCAAGCTTCCCGCTCTTATCTCTCTGGTGAAGCCGGATGTCTGATCTGTCAAAGGAAGAGGAGTGCGTGTTATCGCATAGGCTAGCGCATGCGTAAGGGCTGTGTTACCGATGGGGCTCCTCGCGATTTGAGTGGCAATCGCTTCGAATTCACCCTTGGATGCCGGATGGTTTGCAATCAGCCACTTTAACGCTAACCCAACTTCCGGCAGCCAGGGTGGGTTCTGTACATCCAGTGACTTTGACAAAATCGCGATGCTATTTGCTACACCCGATAACAAAACAGAGCGAGACTTTGTAATTATCTCCGCAGTCGGGTCAGATCCCTGTACCGGGTAGCCAAGAAGCACATTGATCCAAGCTGGTCGACTTGCAGAGTATTGAAGAGCTGGAGACATCGCCGTCATCAGCCACGCCGGGATATCACTGTCATCCAGACACTTCACACAAGATGATGCATGCGCTAGTTGTTGGGTTATTCGTTGGGTTGGCTTAGTGCGGGAAAAGACAATACGCTGCGCCACCGGCTGTGCTGGGATAACAGTCCATCCACCAGGTGTCGGAAGAGAACCGGTGGATGCATACAAACCACGGGTTCTGACGGCGATGCCTGATTCCTTCGCACTAATCTCAATAGCGACTGCACTCGCTGCATCACGGTCCGTAAACAATGCCGGGATGACATGAATAAAGCGGTCGGGTGTTGATTTGCCCAGTATCTGAATACTAACCTTCGGCCAGCACCACTTAATCAATACCGGGAGCTGCCGTAGCGGTTTGATTGACTTGCCAACCTTGATGCCAAACTCGATCGAATGCCCACCCTGCCGGATAATGCCATCGGAGGTAAGCTTCCACCCATCACTGATGTAAATGTCTTGCCATGTTCCACCAAGGAGCGATTCAAATACGGGATGCCCGGCTGATTGAATACTCCTCAGCCACTGGGCTGGAAATGGATCTGTAAGCGCACTGGGAGGCGCGAACCGCGGCAATTCATTACGCATGCACTACATATACCTCAGCCCCGTGGCATGTGAAGCCGTAAAAATGGTAACGTCAGGCCATTGTGATGCTGTTGCGAATGACCGATATTCAGATGTGGAGCTGGCACCACCAGTCTCACCTCCACGTCTAAGCGCCTCGCAATCAGCACATTCCCAGTTTAACAGTACAGGCAGGTCAGACGGACCTGCTTTTTTTGTGGCAAGCTATGTATTCAACTGAAATCACTCCAGATCGACAAACATTTCACCAGCTGGCTAAGCAAGGAAATGTCATCCCCATCACACGCGAAGTCCTCGCGGACATGGAAACGCCTGTTTCGGTCTTTCGGAGATTTGTTGACCGCCCAAATGCATTCCTACTCGAATCCGTCGCCGGCGGCGAACGCCTGGCCAGATACTCATTTCTTGGTGCAGATCCTAAATGTAGCTTCCGTGCGCGCGGAAATACGATTCTGTTCACTCAGAATGACTCTGTAACCGAGACCGAGCTGCAGGCGGGTGAAGAACCGATGCAGGTGATTCAGAAAATTCTCGGGGATGTACGCTTTGTTGACCGGCCGGGTCTCCCACGCTTTGTCGGAGGTGCACTTGGCTACATCGGGTGGGACTGGATAAAACACCTGGAGCCGATTCCTGCAACGGCAGCTGATGATACTGGCGTCGATGACATCCATATGTTCCTCGTTGACACAATGGTCATCTTCGATCACGTGAAACACCGGCTCATCTTTTTGACGAATGCTCACTGCCCGGATGGTGCCAATCTCGATCAGGTCTACGATGATGCATGTGCGGCACTAAATCAGCTGGAAGCGGATGCGCTTGCACCGCGCCCGGATGGCCCAACGCGACACGCCAAGAAGGCTCAATCTCCGCCACCGGATGGCCACTGGGACATGAATCTCACACGGGATGACTATGACCGGATGATTTCAACCGCGAAAGAGTACATCACCGCCGGTGACATCATCCAAGTCGTCCTCGCACAGCGCTTTACACGTCCTCTAAATGCCGATCCATTCGATATTTACCGGACACTCCGCGCCATTAATCCAAGCCCGTACATGTACTATCTGCAGTTCGATACCGGGACCACACTCGTCGGCGCATCCCCAGAAGTCCTCGTCACAGAAGATGACGGCAGAGTTACGATCCGGCCAATTGCAGGAACACGCCCGCGAGGAGCATCCCGTGCTGAAGATGACCAGCTTGCAGCCGAGCTCCTTGCCGATGAAAAAGAGCGGGCAGAACATATCATGCTCGTCGATCTCGCACGCAATGACATCGGACGCGTGTGTAAATACGGAAGTGTTCGCGTGGATGAGTTGATGGTTATTGAGCGCTATTCACATGTGATGCATATTGTTAGCAATGTTGTCGGTGAGCTTGCACCCGATCGTAATGCATTCGATCTCCTTCGGGCTACTTTTCCAGCGGGAACACTCTCAGGGGCCCCTAAAGTTCGAGCGATGCAAATCATTGATGAACTTGAACCATGTAGACGGGGAACCTATGGCGGAGCGATTGGCTATCTGTCCTATAAAGGCTCCTTTGACGCGTGTATCACGCTGCGAACGGCACTCATTCGGGATGGTCTTGTCCACGTTCAGGCCGGGGGAGGCATCGTTGCTGACTCTGTGGCTGACACGGAATACATCGAAACCGTAAACAAAAGCGGGGCAATCCGACGCGCGGTCGAGCTGGCGGAAAAAGGGTTGGATCAGCGCAAATGATGAAGCGACGGCGCATTCTGCCAGATAGACAACGTCCGCAGATCGACTCCAATGATCTCCAAAGGATGGGGCAGCTGATTTCCAAGCGGATGGTGATGACGTGCCCCGGCTGCTCTGAAATTCTCAGGCCATCGTGTGAGGGTGGAGAACTACAAATCGGTTCCAGTCCTGATATGACCGGCGTCAATAACAATCAACAAAGCATGCCACGCCTGATATTTCAATGCAAACGCTGCTTTCGCATCGCCGGCTGGATCCAAGGAGATGTCTGGGTACAGGAATTTGACCTGGATGATGATGAATCACGCTGGGATCACCTTGAACTAGATGACCACCCTATTGGCGAAAGGCTCCCTGAGTGACATGGAACCGCATAAAATCGTGATTTTTCGCTCTCGAAAGACCGGACTGTACTCGGATGCCTATGGCGACATGGCAACCCAAATGTCGGAGCTTGTAACAACCGTTCCAGGCTATATCAGCCATAAAACGTTTCACCACGCGGATGGAGAAACCGTGACACTTGGCGAGTTCGAATCCTTGGATGCCATCCACTGCTGGGGGAATCACCCTGAACATAGGGCCGCACAGGCGATGGGGCAGCAACTTTGGTACGAAAACTACGAGTTAACCATCTGTGATATTCACTCCCGGACGACATTCAACCGGGACAAGGCAACGCAATGATCTTTGTTATCGATAATTACGACTCCTTTACGTACAACATCGTCCACTACCTCGGCGAACTGGGCGCTGAAATGGTCATTAAGCGCAATGATATGGTCACCGTGGATGAGATCATTACGATGGCGCCAAGCCACCTTCTGGTATCGCCTGGGCCGTGCTCACCAACTGAGGCTGGCATATCGGTCGAAGCAATCACACGCTGCGCAGGGCTATTTCCAATCCTTGGCGTCTGCCTTGGACACCAATCCATTGGACAGGCCTTCGGCGGAAAAGTCGTTCGCGCAGGACGGCTCATGCACGGAAAGACCAGTCAGATCCGCCATTTGGACACAGGTGTGTTTGAAGGGATGCCAAATCCGTTCGTCGCGACGCGTTACCACTCCCTCACCATCGAGCAAGCAAGCCTTCCGGACTGCCTCGAAGTGACAGCTACGGCTGTGGATGATGGGGAAATAATGGGGATTCGCCACCGGTCCCTTCCGATCGAAGGCGTCCAGTTCCATCCAGAGAGCGTCTTGACGGAAGATGGAAAGCGACTCTTGGGTAATTTCCTAAGGCAACGGAGCTAGTACCAAGAGCGCAGATGACCTTGATACTGCGCAAGCTACGCTGCAACAAGCCATTTACGCTTGGATTGATCGTCCCAGAAGCTGTTTTGTCGCAGCCGTGATGTCATCCTGACGCATCAATGCTTCGCCGACCAAAACTGCATCCGCGCCTGCATCGACAACTGTCTTTACATCTGCATTCGTCAGGATCCCAGATTCAGCCACAGCGGTGATCCCAGCCCCAAAATGGCTTGCCAAAGACCCAAATGTGCCTAAATCGACACTGAAATCATGCAGATTCCGGTTATTTACGCCGATGAGAGTCGCTCCTGATGCCAACGCAATCTCAAGCTCAGCTGCATCATGTACTTCAACCAAGGCATCCATACCAAGACTCTCAGCAGTGGTCCGGAGCTCTGCAAGCCTTGCTGCACTCGGTGTGGCAGCGACAATCAATAGGATTGCATCCGCCCCAAGAACCCGAGCCTCATAAACTTGAACCGGATCAATGATGAAGTCCTTGCGCAAGAGTGGCAATGCAACCGCATCCCGCACCTGCTGGAGGTAATCCGGGCTTCCCTGAAAATACGAAACGTCT
>CAIWTR010000217.1 GCA_903915615.1 uncultured Armatimonadota bacterium | reverse complement strand
GCTGCCGCAATCCATGAACACATCGCCGGCCTCCCGGATGGCTACAACACCATCGTTGGCGAACGCGGCTACAAGCTGTCTGGTGGTGAGAAGCAACGCCTCGCGATCGCACGGGCAATTCTCCAGAATCCAAAGGTCCTCGTCCTCGATGAGGCGACATCCGCGCTTGATACACAAACAGAAGCCGCTGTTCAGGAGTCGCTGGCACGCCTTGCCGAAGGACGTACGACATTCGCTATCGCACACCGCCTGTCAACAGTCGTTGATGCAGACCGAATCCTCGTGATGGAGCATGGACGGCTTGTAGAGCAAGGAACACATACCGAGCTCCTGGCAGCCGGTGGAAAGTACGCCGAGCTGGTTGCGGCACAATGGGCGATCTCTGGTCCGGAATCCAATAGCGCCGGAGCATAGCATCTCAATGTCAAAGATTCGATTTATGAATGCCATCGTGATTGATGGTAGTGGAAGCGCTGGGTTTGCGGCGGATGTCTACATAGATGATGACATCATCACCGATGTTGTTCCCCAACCAACCCTTATCCCAGCCCGGGATGGCTACGAGGCGATTGAGTGTGCGGGCAAGGTTTTGTGTCCTGGCTTCATCGATATACATACCCACTCTGACTTTAACGTCCTGATCTTTCCTGGGATGGAGAGTTCCCTTTCCCAAGGCGTAACGAGTGAAGTCTTCGGTAACTGTGGGATTGCTATCGGTCTTGCGACACCAGCGGAAGATTTCAAGCTCGAGCGCCGCGCCCTTGACCGCTACGGAGTCAAGCTCGACTGGACAGATCTGTCATCGTTCCTGACACGCGTCGCAGATAATGGCACCGCTCTCAATGTTGCATCCCTTGCCGGACACGGAACACTCCGAAAACGTGTAATGGGAACCGCTAACCGAGCCCCAGATACGGCTGAACTTAGTCAAATGTGCCGTGATGCCGAAGCGTCAATGGCCGCGGGTGCCATCGGATTATCATCAGGACTTGAGTACATCCCAGGCGCCTACGCATCCATAGACGAGCTTTCTGCCATCGCAAAGGTTGTTGCGGCGGCAGGTGGCTTTTATGCTACGCATTTACGGGATGAAGGCGATCACCTAGAAGCCGCGGTTGAGGAAGCAATCAGCGTCGCCGCGAACGCCGGGATATCGCTCCAGCTAAGTCATCACAAAGCAGAACTGCGACGGAACTGGACAGCAGTCCGCCGGACATTGGCACGTGTTACAGAAGCGCAGGCAAGTGGAATCGACATCCATATTGACCAATACCCATACACGGCGTACCAGACAAGCCTACAAACCATCGTCCTCCCCCGCTGGGCAAATGCTGCTGACTCAGAAGCGCTAGCAGAGCTAATCAACACGCCGGGAAACCGGGAACGCATCCACGCTGAAATGTCACACCACGATTGGTCACGGATCAAGATTGCAACGTGTGCAACGCATCCAGATTACATCGGGATGTCTTTGGAAACGCTGGCGGCCAATACTGGCCAACATCCACAGGACTTTGTTCTGGACCTCCTCGCGACCCCGGGTCCATGGATTTCCGCAGTGCATCATGCGATGTCCGATGAAGATGTCGAGTATGTGCTTGAGGATCCCCGTGTGATGATTGGGTCTGACTCAGTCGCAACCGATATCACCCACCACGGAAGCAGCGAGCAACCGCATCCACGCACATTTGGGACATTCGCGAGAATACTCGGGCACTATGTTCGGGAAAAGAAGCTCATCGGACTCGAGGAAGCCATTCGAAAAATGACAAGCCTGCCTGCATCGCGGCTTGGCTGGCATAACCGCGGGCGTATCGGAGCTGGTTTCAAAGCGGATATTGTCCTCTTGGATCCGGAAACCGTCGGCTCACCGGCAACCTTTGAACAGCCACGGCAGCGTGCAACGGGCATTAGCCAGGTATGGGTCAACGGAACGCTGGCTCATGATGGCGGGAGTCCTACCGGATCTCGAAGTGGGCAGGTCTACCGCAAGTAGTTCATTCGACTAAACAGCTGGAAAGTCAGCCTCAAAGGCTGCACAAAGCTGTTGTAGCGTCGCAGTCTTGATGACAAGGTCGCGCTCATCATCATCAGGAATGGCAGCTGCCAAGCCTTCGAGACGCTTGCGAATATGCTCCGCAATCTCATCAGCTTCCGTTTCCGTAGCGGCCACTGCCTGACCAAATGCCCATGGATACACCTGTCCTGTAAGGATAAAAGTACCATCCCGCTGCAGCTCAAGCGTCAGACGTGCATCTGCATCCTCGGTGTCAGCTGGATTACCGTACTCGGCATCCGCAATAATGGAACCCTTTCCGGGTCCACGCTGACCGATTGTC
>CAIWTR010000216.1 GCA_903915615.1 uncultured Armatimonadota bacterium | reverse complement strand
GGTTCGTGGCCAGTTTCTGTCTTGAAAAAACGAACTTGTAATATAGGTTCAGTCATCTGCCTTGCTGTGATTATGTACCAAAAATGGTACGCTGTCCACTGTTATTTTCCCCCCACACGCTTTCGCACAAACTCGACGACCAGCGGCAGCGCTGCATCGCCCATGTTCCCATGGTTGAAGCCCTGCAGCTCCTTCAACTGAACATCCTTGTGGCCGACAACCTTGAACATCCGCCAGAAGTAGGCATTTTCCTCGTATCTCCCGAGTAGCTCGAGCTCGCGGTCGCCGGTCACTAACAGAATCGGAGGCGCATCCGGGCGGACATGGTTTATGGGTGCAAGGTCATCCACGACCACCTTGGTGTCCGCGATGCCCCTCTCCTTACGAATCGTGTAGTGGGTGATCGCCTGCGGGCTCAGCGGAATCAAACCCGCCAGCGTATCCGGATCGATTCCGTGCGGCGCCAGCCAGCGCTTGTCCAGCCCAATCATCGCGCTCAAGTAGCCGCCCGCGCTGTGCCCGGACACGAAAATCTTTGTCGGGTCGCCGCCGTACTTACCGATATTCTTGATGGTCCATGCGACGGCCGCGGCTGCATCCTCGATGTACGCTGGCGACTTCACATCCGGGTTGAGACGATAACCCGCCGCAACGACAGCGATGCCTTTGTCTTTAAGGCCATCGGGAATCCCGCGGCTCCCACCCGTCAGACCGCCGCCGTGGAACCAGACCACGGTTGCGAAGCCTTTTGACTTTGGGTGATGGACATCAACCCTGCACCGTGTATCGATTCCCTTGTCGTTCTCTGGATTCTCCCGGTAGGCGACATTTCGGACCGTTGTGTGCGCAACCTTCTTCGTTTCCTGGGCCAACACTGACTGCTGAACGGGTATCCAGAAAATCAATGCAGCAAAGCAGGCCACAATGGCAAAACGGGATTTGGACATCACTCATTGTACAAAACAGACATCCGCGTGGAATGCAACCCACCGCAGGAAAGCCCGGCGGTTTGCGGGAATGAAACCATCATGAAGATCCTCATCACCGGCGCCGGAGGAAACCTCGGCCGCGCCATCATCCCCGCACTTACCGAAGCTGGACACTCGCTACGCCTCTTCGATTTCCGCGCGCTTGGTGAGACTGGGGTGGAGACGATTGTTGGGGATGTCCGTGACATCGATGATGTCCGCACAGCCGTGTCCGGCGTGGATGCCATCGTTCATGCGGCGGCGCTCCACGGTATCCATTTGGCAAAATGGCGTCCCGAGGACTTCTGGGCCATCAATGTCACAGGCACGTTTAACGTCTACGAGGCGGCCCGCGAGGCTGGCATCAAGCGCGTTGTCCTCTGCTCCACGATGGGTGTTTACGGCGACAGCGCGCGGGCACCCGCGGATGCATGGAGTGTTGTGGATGAGAGCAACGCCCTCTTGCCCGGGGATGTCTACGGGATGTCCAAAAAGCTCTGCGAGGAAGTGTCAGCTGTTTACGCACGCAAGTGGGGGATTACAACCGTGGCGCTACGCCTCGGGATGTTTGTGCCGGAGAGCAACATCGACAAGTATGGCTTTCGGCTGCTCTTTGGCGGCGTGGATGACCGTGATGTGGCTCAAGCGGTCAGCCTCTCGCTGACCCACGAGCCTGATGGCGGCTTCGATGCGTTCAACATCATGGCGCCGCTGGCGTTTGAGACATCCGATGCCCAAGCACTCCACACAGACCCGGTGGCGGTTCTTGATCAGCGCTTCCCCGGCTGTAACGCCTTGTTCGCTGAGAAGGGTATCGATGCCCGCCCGTTGATTTGGGGGCGTACTCTCTGGCCAGTTTCAAAGGCAATGGATGTCCTTGGCTATAAGCCTCAGTTTGGATTTGATGGCTACATCGCAAGCCTACAACGTGGAACAGCGGAAACCTACTATCCTCCCCAAGGGCTGCCGTGGTGGGGCATCTAGTTTAGGCTTGTCCTAGAGGGGCTTGATAACTTTCAAAGTGACTTGGTTTCGCGTGTTCGGCGCATTCGGGTCACCCACAACAAAGAAGTAATCAGCCCCTCCACTGCGAGACTTTTGTGCATACGCCAGATAGAGGTTTGTTCCCGTTTGTGCTCCGACATTTGCCGCATTACCGGTTCCATTTTGCGACACAAGGCGTAGGGAAAGACTGCGTAGCGTGTCAAGTCTGAGTGTCCCGGTGATGATGGTCTGCCGGACGGTGGTCGCCGTACGTTGCTGCTGGTTGTATCTGGCATAAACAGAGAACGGCTTGCTGATCAGAATCCC
>CAIWTR010000215.1 GCA_903915615.1 uncultured Armatimonadota bacterium | reverse complement strand
ATAACAAGATGAATCCTCGTAATTGTAGCAATGGCAAGCGGCGATTCTCTCTCTATACTTCGACTTGCATATGAACTTGTAACTATTACATTTACATATAAATGATTTCTACATAAGTCTTTTGAAACCAGACAAATGTTGGGATCGCGCTTAGTCAGTGTCAGAGAGATGAATCAATCATGGTAAGAAATAAACAGAACACGCTACGCTGTGTAGCGGCCCTCGGCCTTAGTGGCCTCGCGGTCGTCGCCCAGTTGTACACACAACTTCCTGCAAATGCGCAGGCACCCGCTCCAGCCGGAGCCGGTGGACTTGTTGCCATCCTTCCTGTACCGCTGGATACGGTACCGGTTCCGATGCCAGCAGACCTCGACATCTATATCAAGGACCGTGCAGCAGCTATCAAGCTGGGCAAAGCCCTCTTCTGGGATATGCAGGCAGGCTCCGATGGAATCACCGCCTGTGCATCCTGCCACTACCAAGCTGGCGCCGATGGCCGTGATCGCAACCAGATTGCAATCGGACCCGATGCCAAGTTTGATAATGGCCACGCAGTCAACTTCCAGCTCAAGCTCGACACACACTTCCCATTCACGAAGTTCTCTGTCGCACTTGATCCCCTTTCCCCAAAGGTCCGCTCATCGAATGACATCGTGGGCAGCCAGGGAGTCTTCAAGACAATCTTTACCGGTATCACTGGAACGGCAGTCGATGCAGGAATCGTTCAGCGGGATCCAATCTACACCAAGACGGCTATCAACACCCGTCAGGTAACGGGCCGCAACTCTCCTTCCGTCATCAACTCCATCTTCAACAACCGTAACTTCTGGGATGGCCGTGCACACAACGAGTTCAATGGTGTCAATCCATTCGGCGACTCCGATACGGAAGCCCGCGTTTACGAAACAGATCCATTGACGGGTGAAGCAGTTCCTGTTCAGGTTCTGATCAAAGATGCATCCCTTGCATCCCAAGCCGTTGGACCAGTCAACAGTGATGTTGAAATGGCACATGGTGGACGTAACTTCGCAGTCGTTGGCAAGAAGCTCCTCGGGCTCAAGCCTCTCGGTCTTCAAAAGGTTTCTGGAACCGATTCAGTCCTCGGACCAGATGCCCATGCAACCAAGGGTCTGACCACCGCGTACGATGCGATGATTCGTGCCGCCATTCAAGACAAATGGTGGAACGGTACAAACAAGTTCACTGTCAACGCAGAGGGTCGGGTTGTCGCATCCCCAACCGGTGAATACACGCACATGCAGGCAAACATGTCGTTGATCTTCGGTATGTCGGTCCTGATGTATGAATCAACGCTGATCTCCGACCAGACACCGCTAGATAAGTGGCTGAAGGGCGATGCAACTGCGATGTCGGCAAGTGCAATCCGTGGCTACAACCTGTTCATCGGTGCTGCTGGATGTATCAACTGCCACGCTGGCGGACCTTTGTCAAACGCTACAACACCCGTTCAGGCAGAAGAAGTCATTCTTGGACTTGGGTTCAACTACCCAGCTGAGTTCATGCCGATGGCGGATGCCATCAACTCTGCATACGATATTGGGTACTACAACATCGGTATTCGACCAACGCTCGAAGACCTCGGCATCGGCGGAAATGATCCATTCGGTGTGCCACTGGCGTATGCCCGTCGCATTCAGCTCGGAATCCTCGTTGATGATGATCGTCTCTTTGACAACATGATCTATGCGGATAGCCGCTTGGCAGTGGATGGTGCATTCAAGACACCTATGCTGCGTAACGTGGCACTGACCGGACCGTATATGCACAACGGTGGCTATGCGACCCTGCATGAAGCCCTCAACAACTACCACCGTGGTGGCGACTTCGGCCTCGAGAACATGCCAAACACAGCTCCCGAGCTTGGCTTAATCGGTCTCGTGACGACGTTTGATAAGCGTGACATCCTTCAGTTCATGCTTGAACTGACCGACCCACGTGTTGAGAAGATGAGCGCTCCATTCGATCACCCTGAGCTGCGCATCCCGAATGGCCACACCCTCAAGGCTGGAACAACATCCACTCT
>CAIWTR010000214.1 GCA_903915615.1 uncultured Armatimonadota bacterium | reverse complement strand
TGGCCAATAACAGGTCGGTTGTACGTTGAGTGATACGCCTTCCATTGGTCAACGCCAACACCGATAGCTGAAACATCCAAGCCGATGACAGTTATTCCGCTCTTCGCCGATGCGCGTGCTGATTGTAATGCTGCGCTCCCGACGGCAATGATGGCATCCCCACCGGTTGTTGCGGGACGAACGTTTGGCGGAACAACTGCCAGGGATGTTTGTAACCAGCGGCTCGCTTCGTCATTCCATTTTCTTGACCCTCGCAGCCCGCGGGCAATGAAACGCTTGCGTTCATCAGCAGCCTGCGCATGGAGAGCGCCGACCACGGATTTTTCGTTCTGCAGTCCCACATTTCGTTTGCTTGCGAACACCCGCAAGCGTTTTGGATCCAGGGAAGTTGGATGTTCGGTGACATCGGCATCAGGGCGACCTTGTAGCCAACGACACATCCACTTCGTCATCACCTCACGGCTTTCACGGTTGTAGTTGTGATTGTAAGGAAACTGATCCCAGGCAATGGATTTGGCAGCGCCATACAGCTGGTAGACATTCCGAATAGCCGGTCCCTCAACTGTTGGTGTTGTTTTGGACCAGTCTCCTAGACACGAAACCAGAAACTGCGGCTTTGGGGCAAACAGTGCTGCGATTTCCACATTGTCCGTGTCCACGCGCAGGCCGGGAGCATTTTCGCAGAGGCAGCCTCCTTGCATCGTTGTGGAGACCATATTGACTGGCACAGAGCACTGTATACGCTTGTCGATCGCGGCTAGAACGAAGGCCTGTGAGCCTCCGCCCGATGCCCCTGTGACTCCAATACGCTTTCGGTCGACATCCGGGCGGCTCTCGAGATAATCGAGCACACGGATGCTATTCCATGTCTGGAGGCCGAGCAGGCTGACACCCCACATCCAATCCGTAGTCGTGCCGGCCATCCCGTGCCCTGCCTGCAAGGTATCGTTGTAGCCAACCATGTCGTAGGCGAGCACCAGAAAGCCCTGACGAGCGAGTGAGACGCCAAGCTGAACGAGATCGGCTTTGCCTGCGGCGAGGCGTTCTCCAGGAGCATTACGGGGGACATCTGCTTCGCGTGTGCGCCGCCCATCTGCCCAGTGTCCATGCGGGTTGGCGATCGCAGGAAACGGCCCACCATCGATCGGTCGATAGACATTTCCACAAAGCCAAAAGCCATCAAATGTCTGGATGGCGATGTTTTCGACGCGAACGCCATCGGATTCAAATGTGGATGTGACGATTGGACTTAGTGCACACTTGCGGCGGGCGGGAAGCAGGCCACACGCCAGCTGGATGCGTGTCCGCAGCGCCGCTCCACGTTCTTCCCATTCGTCTTTCCGTTCAGGCTTCTGAAACAGATGAAACGTATCCAAATCACGTGGTTTATCCATTGCCATCCCCCACTTTTTTACTTGTCAATCAAGACCAAAGCACGCCCGTAAGTGACCGATGCTATTTTTTGCGATTGTCATTGCATCCGGCGTGTAATCAAATACTTCCACACTAACCCATCCATCAAAATCGGTTGCATCGAGTGCCGACGCAATGGCCTTGAAGTCTGTGGTGCCATCCCCGGGGCCACGTCGGTTCGCATCGTTTGCATGGAGGTGGCAGCAGACATCACCAAATTCCGCGATGAGCCCCGCTGGACCAATGACCTCCGAGCACATTGATTTGACATCGAGCATCATCCCGATATTCGGATGTCCACAGGCCTGGACGAGCGAAAAGGCTTGTTGCTGGGTGAGGAGAAAGTCAGCTTCAGGTCCGGGAAGGGCCTCAGGGCAGAGGCGCACCGCTGACCCTTGCAGATGGGTTGCAACATGAAGCAGTGTTTCCTGCGAGCGCTGCATCGCCCCGGACAGATCACCACCCTCGAGGGTGCGTGCTTTCGGAGACCCGAGGACCATCACTGGAGCACCGACATCGACTGCCAGGTCAGCGAGAGCCTTTAGGTAGCTTGTTGTCTTTTCACGTAGGACAGTGTCGGATGTATGGATATGTAACCCAGGAGGTGACACCAGCAGCCAGTGAAGTGCCGTGATGGACAGGCCGTGGTCCGTCGCAACGGTTGCAATCCATCGTCGCATTTCCGCGTTGATATCCCGGCAGTCTGCAGCAAACGTAAACGGAGCGAGCTCAATGCCTGTGTAGCCAGCTGCTTGGGCATCGGCGCAGACACGGGGCCAAGCGTCAACGGAGCCGGCATCCGG
>CAIWTR010000213.1 GCA_903915615.1 uncultured Armatimonadota bacterium | reverse complement strand
GGATGACCGTGCGAATGCGATGGCGGTGAACTGCGGGCTGGCATCCGAGGACAAGTGGGAGCCGATTTTCGCGAATGTGCTGTCAAAGCAGACATTTTCAAGCTGTTTCTTTGACCGCTGGGTGTTTGAGGCGATGAGCAAAATGGGGCGTGAGCGGGATGCTCTGCTCCGGATGGCGACTCGCTACCGCACGATGATTCCCTGCAGCTTTACAACGCTGTGGGAGCATTACGACAGGTGGTGGGCGAGCAACATCGATGCCTTTGATGATGCATCATCGCTAAACCACGGCTGGAATCCACCTGCGATTTTCCTCTCGGAAACGATTTGCGGCGTGCGGCCAACCGTGCCAGGCTGGACACAGTTTGAAGTGATGCCAAAGGATGCCTTCCTCAATGACATCAAGGTCACGGTCCCAACGGTGGTTGGCAATGTCCACGCCGCAATCAAAAAGACGGCATCACGGTATACGCTAAGTGTTGTCATCCCGGCAGGCAGCAGAGCCGTTGTCGGTATTCCGCGGAGCGCATTCTCACAGCTAGACGATTTGCGTGTCGGCCGGAATGTGGTCTGGTCTGCAAAGTCTGGAAGTACATCACGGAGTACATTCAGGACCACCGATACAAATGGCTATATTCGCGTAACTCTTCCAGCAGGAACGTGGCAAGTCACGGGTTCTGGACGGCTGCCGTTGGTTCGTGAGAAGCCAGCCGCTGCCCCACCGCCGCGGGACAGTTACATTGATAAGCATGGCTGGACCGCAAGTGCATCCGTGCCGGATAGCAGCTTTCTCTTCAGCGGCGACAAGATCCCGATTGCGGTGCCGGCAGCTAATGCCATCGATGCCGACGCTTGGACAGGCTGGCGCGACATGACCAGCAAGCAGTATCCGGGGCAGTGGTTCCAAGTCGATTTGGGAAAAGTTGAGCGCTTCTCCGGAATTCGCCTTGACAATACGTGGGCACAGTGGGATTCGCCAGTCGGCTACGAGGTGAGGACATCACAGGATGGCACTACGTGGAGTCAGCCAGTCGCCAGCGGCAAGGGAGCGCCGGGGATCACACGCATCACCTTTGCGACCCAGAGGGCCCGATTTGTACGCATCACGCAGACGGGGTCGAGCAACCTCTACCACTGGTCGATTTATGAGCTGGATGTTTTCCACTAAACGCATCAAAACAGTCTGGAGCCCAATGTGATTGTCATTCCTATCACCATTCACTTTGTCAATGATCTGAATATCACCAAGTCTGGTCAGCGCCTCACGCCGTGGCTGACGGAGAAGGACATCCGGGAGACGGTTTTGCCGGAAGTGAACCGCATTTGGAAACCGGCGGGCATCGCGTGGAACCTGCTGGCGGTCGATGTGGCGAAAAGCGATGTCAGCAAGAGTGAGCGTGTCGCACGGTATTTGGAAGGTGCTGCACGCGGCGAGGATGGTGGTTCAAACCCGGAGCTCGTACGGAACCTGTTGTCTATCATCCCGGTCACCGATGACAAAGTGAAGTCCGTTCATGTCTGCGTACTTCCATTTATTGGT
>CAIWTR010000212.1 GCA_903915615.1 uncultured Armatimonadota bacterium | reverse complement strand
TAGGCAGAATTCGTACCTGTTCCGGCGCAAGCCATGTCGGGAATGAACCTGCAAAATGCTCAATCAACACGCCAACAAAGCGCTCCATCGAGCCAAATGGGGCACGGTGAATCATCACAGGCCGATGTGGCATGCTGTCGGGACCCGTATACGTCAGATCAAAGCGAACCGGGAGGTTGTAGTCGACCTGGACGGTGCCAAGCTGCCACTCACGCCCGATGACATCCTGAACCACAAAGTCAATCTTTGGGCCATAGAATGCAGCTTCGCCTGGCTCCTCCGAAAATGGAACGCCAAGCGTCTTTGCCGCTTCGCGGCATGCAGCCTCGGCCTTGTCCCAGTTTGCCGGATCACCGACATACTTGCTTGAATCCGGATCCCGGAGACCAACACGCACACGGAAATCCGTCATTCCAAGTGTTCCGAAAATGGTCTTTACCAGCTGAAGACATCCCTGAATCTCACCCGGTACCTGCTCTTCCGTACAGAAGAGGTGGGCATCATCCTGCGTAAATCCACGCACACGGGTCATCCCGTTCAGCTCACCTGACTGCTCCCAGCGGTAAACCGTGCCAAATTCAGCAAGGCGAATCGGAAGGTCACGGTAGCTGTGGCGCTGGCTGGCAAAAATCTTGATGTGATGCGGACAGTTCATCGGCTTAAGCAGATAACCCTCAACATCACCATCGGAGAGTTTATTGCTCAGCTCACCACAGGTGCAGCCATCACTGGCAAGGGCCGCCAGGAATTCACGCTGAACCAATGGTGGGTATTGACTTTCAGCGTAATACGGGAAGTGACCACTCGTTTTGTAGAGCTCTAAACGGCCGATATGAGGTGTGTAAACCTGATCGTAACCCTGCTTGCGGAGCTCATTTGAAATAAAGTTCTGCAGCTCTGTCCGGATGGCACCGCCGGCAGGCGTCCATAGAACCAGGCCCTGGCCAACCGCATCATCGATGTGGAACAGCTTCAGATGCTTACCCACCACCCTATGGTCGCGGCGCTTGGCTTCTTCCAGCTTGATCAGGTAGCTATCAAGCTCATCCTGGGTCTCAAAGGCAACACCATAGACACGGGTCAGCTGCTCGTTTTCAGCCTTGCCACGCCAATAGGCACCCGCGATCGACATCAGCTTGAATGCACCAATCTTGCCGGTGGATTCAATGTGGGGACCCTTGCACAAATCGACAAAGTCACCCTGCTGGTAAAACGAAATTTCGGCTTCATCCGGGAGGTCATCAATCAAGCGAACCTTAAAGGTTTGCGACAGCTCCTCGCAGCGCTTGCGCGCCTCTTCACGAGGCTCAGACCAACGCACCATCGGCAAATCTGCCTTTACGATTTGACGCATCCGGGCTTCAATCGCCGGAAAGTCATCCTCAGAAAGCTGCTCTGGAAGCTGGAAGTCGTAGAAAAACCCATTGTCGATGACCGGACCGATACCCATTTGGGCCTCTGGCATCCGCTCACGTATTGCTTGGGCGAGGACGTGCGCCGTGGTGTGGCGCATGCGGGAAATGAAATCGGATGGCGATGAAAGCTCATCCACAGACGAAGGTTGGGACACTCTAGTTGTCTCCCTTACAAGAGGATGTTTTTAGAATATCACGGGGGTGGGCAGGGTAAATGCCCACCTATCAGGAGGCGGGAATCATCGCTTATGGGATGTTGACATCCGCCCAGACGATTCTCCGACGCTTCCACGTGTAGACGGCAGTGACTTTGTTCGGTCCGCTGGTTTCGATGGTCGGATAGCTGAACTCGGACTGTGGCTCTGTCTCGAGGTCGCAGACCTTGGTAAAGGTTTCGCCATTGTCGTTCGAAACAAGGATGCTGATCGGAGAGCGGTCTGGCCAGACGCCACGCGGGATGGGATTGCAGCACAGAACAACACGGCCATCCGGCAACGTGCAGACATCCACGCCGCTGTTGTTATGCGGGACAGGGATGCGCCGCAGGGGCGACCACGTACGGCCATCATCAGTTGAATCAGAACGGCCTACCCATCCGCTGGTGGTACGGCAGAGCATGTGAATTTGTCCCGCACCAGACTCCCACAGGGCTGGCTGGATGGCTCCCGGGTCGGGAAATTGGGATGGATTTCGCTCAATCCATTTGGTGGATGTCCATGACTTGCCGTGGTCGGTCGACCGGTCGACAAAGACATCCCACATTGCATCGGATGCTTCATCAGATGCCGTTTCTAGGCTTGCACCCGCAAGCCACACGCCAGAGCGCGTGACCAGAATAGGGTTTTTGACTGGACCCCGTCCTCCGATGTCTCCTACTACCAGCTCTGTCGGCCGGCTCCAGGAACGGCCATCATTTTCTGATGTCTGCACCATGGTTCGCCAAACGGGGACATTTGCCCCAACTTTGAACCATAAATGCAGTCGTCCTGAATTTTCTCGGTGGAGAACGGGGTTCCAGTGAGCCTCTGAACCGTACGCTGCGACAACCTTGGGAGCACTCCAGACACCATCCGGCGACCGCTGCGATCCCCAAATGCGAACATCGGGGTGGCGCTCGTGCGTGCCTGCAAACCACACCACATACCATCCACCATCAGCTGTTCTGCACAGACTGGATGCATGGCACTCCGCAAACGGAACATCGGATGTGTCGAAGAGGAACTCTTTAGTGAACATGCCTAACGTTTCAGCAGGCGGTAGCTGCCTTCCTGCATCCGCACCACAAGTTTCCCGAGGGACTGGGAAGAGTGTAGGTGCGGAGCGCTCATAGCAACTACCAAGTTGTTTAGCCCTTTAGTGGCAAATCGATCGTATCCAGGCCCGCTGGTTTGTAGCGGGCAAACCGAAAGTGCAGTGCATCCGTGTTAGAACGGACGATGCGTGGCATAAACCCGAGCGCTTGGCTGGCCATCAGACAACAGTCGTAGGCATCATCGAGCGATTCGAACAGAAACACAAATTCACGGCCTTTTTCGCGGTGAACAACGAGTTCCTCACCTTCGGTGTCTGGAACTGCCAAGCAAAGAGCAGTGCTTGGAACTTCCTTCACCTGAGTGAGGGTTGGGTCGGTTGGGTCTTCAAAAATCATAAACTTGACTCACTTCACACTGGTCGTTGCCAGCGTTGCTTTCACAGTGAGAAGTTGTTGCAAGCCTGATGCCACAGAACGGCACTTTTAGGATGTGGTGCACGTATGACATCGTGTTAGAAATGATTCTTTACCCGTTAAATGTACTTGTTATATTAATCGGCATTAATAAGCACTGGTGCGTCAAGTGATCGCTCATAGGCATCTCTTAGACGGCGTCTAAGTTAGACAAAAGGTTATGTTAATGAACGTAATGGTGAGGCTATGACCATCGAAAAAATGTTAAGAAATCTCGGACCATCTGTGGATGTAGTAGTATCCTCAACAAACGCGGCTGTTTAGCCGAAAATGCATCCTCGTAGTTCCGAAAACTGAATGACGTATTGCCATCAGGAGGTCACATTTGCCTAGCCCTTT
The DNA here is from genome assembly GCA_903915615.1 of uncultured Armatimonadota bacterium. GTDB lineage: Bacteria > Armatimonadota > Armatimonadia > Armatimonadales > Armatimonadaceae > CAIRTT01. The sequence goes on along the minus strand of CAIWTR010000212.1, from coordinate 1,959 downwards.
CTCAATCACCTTTCCATTGGCCGCATCCACCCAAGGTCCATCACCCCTCATCGGCGATTGGCTGGGAAAGCTCAACACAGGTGCCATCTCCCTACGCATCGTGTTTCACATCAAAGCTGATCCAGCTGGCAAGTTAACGGCTACCATGGACAGCCCGGATCAGAGCGCCTATGGACTTCCGGTTGGGGATGTCACCATCACGGACAAGGCGGTAAAGTTCGACCTTCCTGCTGTTAATGGATCGCTTACCGGCACACTGGATGACAGTGGCAAGGTCATCACCGGACGCTGGGAACAAGGGGGAGCATCCCTTCCAATCACCCTCACGCTGTCCGATACGCCCATCATCCCGGTAAAGCGCCCACAGACACCCCAGGCGCCGTTTCCATACACCGAGACAAGCATCACCTTCAGTTCGCTAGCCAAAGGCATCAAACTGGCCGGAACACTCACCGTACCGAAAGGCCCCGGGCCGTTCCCAGCAGCCATCTTTGTCAGCGGCAGCGGCGGCCAGGACCGGGATGAAACCATGCTTGGACATAAGCCATTCCAAGTCCTCGCTGACCAGCTCGCACGCCTTGGCATTGCAACGCTCCGCTACGATGACCGTGGTGTTGGCTTGTCAAATGGCGACCAGGCGACCGGGACATCCAAGGACTTCGCAAATGATGCAGAAGGAGCTGTCCGCTTCCTAAAGACCGCAGCCAACATCAAGCGCAACAAAATCGGATTCATCGGGCACTCCGAAGGGGCCCTCATCGCACCGATGGTCGCTGCGCGCAACCTGGATGTCGCATTTGTCGTGATGCTCGCCGGTCCGGGTGTGCCCGGAAAGGATGTCATCCTTAAGCAATCGGAAGCCATCATGAAGGCGATGAAGGCATCCCCTGCGGAGATCAAGAAGAGCCGTGACTCACAGCTCAAGATCATCGCTGCGGTTGATGCTGTCGTTCGCAAGAACCCAAGCAAACCTGACCCCATCAAGCTCGTGGCTGCCCTCAAGAAGGAAACCGATGCCCTCATTGCAGCACTGCCCCTAGCGGACCGCATCGAAGCGCAGAAGAACCGTGCGATGGTTGATGCACAGGTGCAGCAATTTGCAACACCGTGGTTCCGCTACTTCCTTAACTACGATCCGCGCACAGCCCTCCGCAAGGTGAAAGTCCCTGTGCTTGTGATGAATGGGGACAAGGATCTCCAAGTCATCGCATCCCAAAATATCCCCGAAGTCGAGAAAGCCCTGCGCACAGGCGGAAACAAACGGGTGACCGTTCGCCTGATGCCCGGTCTGAATCACCTATTCCAACATACAGAAACGGGAAGCCCGCAGGAATATGGCACAATCGATGAAACATTCGCACCGGAAGCCATTAAGGAAATCGGTGCGTTTATCCGTAGCGTCAATCGTATGAAGTAGCGTTTCGGCTTAAAAACGCGATGCTCCCGCGCGGCGGGAGCATCGTTGCATTTCAAAACGAAGCCCTCATCCACTACTGGGAGATGTTGTAGTCCTGACGCCGCCCAATATGGTTACGACGCTCCCACTCCGAAACAAACTGTAAGCGGGACCGCGCTGCTGTATTCGCCTGATAAACCGCGCCGCGCAACGCACTCAGCTCAGCAAATGCCCGCTCCTCATCCGACGTTTGGTACACATTCCCCGACATCTGAGCCGGTGCACTCACCTGTGGTGGTGCGTAAATCGAAACACCGGATGACACAGGCGCAGAATTTCCACCAAACCCGGGAAGAGGTGCATCCACTCCACTGCCACCGACCGGCGACCAGCGTTGCTGCGGGCGGGACACACCCGCCGACGAGGAGCCATTGCGTGCAGCTTCCTCAAAGTCACGCTCCTTCGCTTTTCCGACTGTGACCATAATAATCGTGCCGATCACCGCCAGCACAACGGCCATCCCACCGTGCTGCAGCATCGGATGTGTCCACCATGGGTCACAG
>CAIWTR010000211.1 GCA_903915615.1 uncultured Armatimonadota bacterium | reverse complement strand
TTCTTGGTTCGAGGGCAACGGCCTTGAGCGATGCGGCAAGGGCTAAAGCAGCCTTGTTTGCCTTGAGTTCGAGCTGTGCGATCGATATCCATCCAGCGGTCAATTTTGGATTGATGGTTACAGCCCGCTTACAGCTCGCAAGTGCATCGACATCTTGGTTGCGCCGCGTGTAGGCAAGTCCAAGATTTAAATGCGCTGCGGCATCGGAGGGTTTGAGTTCCGTAACGCGCCGAAAGGCAACGAGTGCCTTGGCGTAATCGCCTTGCCGGTACGCTGCAAAACCAAGTCCAGTGTAGGCTTCACTCGCAGCGGGATTGAGTTTTACAGCCTGTTCAAAGAGCTGTTGAATTTTCGTCTGCTGTGCAGCAGTTTTAGTCGGTAAGCCTTGTAAGGCATTTGCGAGATTCGTTGTGACCTCAGCAGAACCCGGCTTGAGTGCAAGCGCCCGCTCGAGAACCGGAACCGCCTTGGCGGAATCACCAGATCTTAGAAACAAAAAGCCCAACCATCCAAGAGCATCGCCATTCTTAGGTTCCGCAGCGACAACCTTTTCCATAAGCGTCAAGGCAGTCGCGCTGTCTCCTTGCGCGTAGGCTGTCCGTGCACGTTGGTAGAGATCGGAAGGCGATGTGGGAACATCAGCTTGTGCACCAAAGGCAAGATGCACCGCAGCGATTGTCAAAAGAAGAGCCATTTGCATCCCTCACTACCGTCAGGCAAACACAGACACCTATGTCAGGATTCGCGGAACAGGTCCCGATCACGACCAAGATACCCACGCATCCGGATGACGGCCTGTGTGTGCAGCTGGTAGACACGGCTTTCAGAAACCGTCAAAACCTTACCAATTTCCTTGAAGGTTAGCCCTTCGTAGTAGTAAAGCGCAATCACCAGGCGTTCGCGATCTGGTAAGCGGTCAATGGAGAGACCGAGCTGACGTACCCGCTCACGCATTTCAACTTCATCGGTCGGGCCAGCAGCTGTATCAGGAAGAATGTCGCCAACGTGGAGAGATTCACCATCCCCGCCTGAACCGACAAGAATGTCCTCAAGGGATGTAACAGCACCCCGGCCAACATCGGAGACGATACGAGCATACTCCTCAGTTGAAATGCCCATCCGCTCAGCAATTTGTTCTTCCGATGCGGCATGTCCAAGCTCGCGTTCGAGCTCGACCATGGTGCGGCTCAGGTTACGACTTCTCTCACGCACAGAGCGTGGTACCCAGTCATCTTCGCGTAGGCTTTCGAGAATTGCACCGCGAATCAATGCGATGGCGTATGTTTCGAATTTGACTTGACGCCCACTGTCGAACTGGTCGACCGCTTTGACAAGCCCCATTGAGCCTGCAGTGATGAGGTCATCCCTGTCCATGTTGGGAGGGAGATTTGCAACGACACGACCCGCGGTGATTTTCACCAGATACGTGTAATTGTCTATAATCGCGCCTCGTGCACGCTGGTCGCCACGATTTTTGAATCGGCTCCAAAGGTCTTCTAATGCACGGGGTGTCAACACAGGGCGATTGTCCTAAAAGGCGGGTGCTTATGCACCGTATTGGTTAGCATTATACACATTCAGCAGAAATAGCCCGTAATAATGCGGGCTGATTCCGTTATCAATGTAGCAGGATGTCAAAAACATCCCCTTAAAATGTGCAAGGCCAAGTCAAATGACTTGGCCTCACGTATATGTTTTACTGACAAGCCTCGCAGACTTCCCCGTTTAACATCGCCTGAATACTGCATGCAGACTTTTCTTCTGGCGTAAAGACCTTGAGCTCTTCTGCCTGCCCCTCACCGCTTTGGTTACGCTTTACAGCAACGGTTGCCTTCTCGATGTTGCTTGCTCCGAGTGTCCGCAAGTAGTACGTGGTTTTGAGACCTGTCCTCCATGCCCTTCGGTACATATGTGAAAGCGCCTTCATGTCAGGTGAACCGAGGAACAGGTTCACGGATTGGGACTGATCAATCCACTTCTGTCGCCGCGCTGCTGCATCGATGACATACTCATATGGGATCTGGAATGCTGTCCGGTAGCGCTCTTTGACTGTCTCTGGAACACCCTCGACGCTCTCAAGGTCACCATCAAAGTACTTGAGGTCATCGATAACCTTTGCCGTCCACAACCCAAGTGTTTTGAGTTCTTTGACAAGGAATGGGTTCAGAACCACAAAGTCACCACTCAGGTTGCTCTTTACAAAGAGGTTTTTGTACATCGGCTCAATACACGGACTTGTGCCCATAATATTGGCGATGGTTGCCGTTGGGGCAATCGCCAGGACATTTGAGTTGCGCATGCCCTGCTTGGCAATCTTCTTCCGTAGCGGCTCCCAATCAAGCTTTCCACCACGTGCGACATCGATTGTCTCACCACGCTCACGCTCAAGGATTTCAAGCGTGTCGGCTGGCATCAGGCCCCGGTCCCACTTGCTGCCCTTGTACGTGCTATACGTGCCACGCTCCTCGGCGAGGTCACTACTTGCCTCATAGGCATAGTAGGCAATCGCTTCCATCACTTCATCGTTGAACTCAACCGCTTCATCGGATGCGAACGCAATTCCGCGCTTATACAAAGCGTACTGAAGTCCCATCACACCCAAGCCAATCGGACGATGCCTTAGGTTGGAGCGCTTCGCGGCTTCCGTTGGGTAGTAGTTGATATCGATGACATTATCGAGCGCCCGAACAGCCACGCGAATCGTTTCACGAAGCTTTACGTGGTCGAGGGTGCCATCGGCGAGGAGGTGATTGTCAAGAATCACCGACCCGAGGTTACAGACGGCCGTTTCCTCATCGGATGTGTTGAGCGTGATCTCAGTGCAGAGGTTGCTGCTATGGATGACACCAACATGGTCCTGTGGGCTGCGGAGGTTGCAGGGGTCCTTGAATGTGATCCATGGGTGGCCCGTCTCGAAAATCATTTTCAGCATCGATTTCCAGAGGTCGAGCGCATCCATTTTCTTACCGAAGATTTCTCCCCGCGCCGCAGATGCTTCGTATTCTTCGTAGCGTGTTGCGAAGGCAGCACCATAGAGGTCGTGAAGATCAGGTACATCGGATGAACGGAACAGCGTCCACATGCCACGCGCTTCCATCCGCTGCATAAACAGGTCAGGAATCCAGTTGGCTGTGTTCATGTCATGGGTACGGCGACGGTCATCACCAGTGTTCTTACGCAGCTCTAGGAAGTCAACAATGTCGTTATGCCAAACCTCGAGGTAGGCGCACCCGGATCCGGCGCGCTTTCCACCTTGGTTGACGGCTACCAGCTGATCGTTGTGCATTTTGAGGAACGGGATAACACCCTGGCTCTCGCCATTGGTTCCTTGGATGTAGCCACCGGTTCCACGAACTGCGGTCCACGAACCTCCAAGGCCACCTGCCCATTTTGACAGAAAAGCATTTTCGGCGATTCCACGAATCATGATCGACTCGATGGAGTCATCCACTTTGTAGAGGTAGCACGAACTCAGCTGCGAGCGAAGGGTGCCAGAGTTGAACAGAGTCGGAGTGGATGAACAGAAGCGCCGGCTCTTGTACATATTGTAGAGCTCGATGACATGTTCTTCACGCAAGGTTGGTTCCTCTCGGAAGAGGCCCATCGCAACACGCATCCAGAACAGCTGCGGCGTCTCAATACGGCGCTTGCGGTTACCCGTCTTATCCGTGATGAGGTAGCGGTCGTAGAGCGTTTGCAACCCGAGGTAGTCGAAGTCGAGGTCAGCCGATGGGTCGAGCGCCTTTGCCAAGCGGTCAAGGTCGTAGTTCAGGATGTCTTTTGCAAGACGGCCGATTTCAACCATCCGCTCGAGGGATGAACGCAGCGCCTTTGCATGTGCCGCCTGGAGCCCGGAAACGCCATCACGGACGATGTCCCAGCCAAGGCTCTCCTCGTAGATAAACGACAGGAGAATACGGCCGGCAAACTTGGCATAGTCGGCATCACGCTCCATCAATGCCTTTGCATTGAGGATGATGGTCTTCTCGAGGTCGCTACGCGAGATATCCGGGCGTACCGAACGGAGGAGCTCAGCCTCAATCTCGGTTGAACCGAGTGCCAGATCCAAGCCAATACGCGCAAATTCGATTCTCGCTCTGAGGTCTTCGCCATCCCAGAAAACAAGGGAGCCATCCGGTTCCATCACGGAAAGC
>CAIWTR010000210.1 GCA_903915615.1 uncultured Armatimonadota bacterium | reverse complement strand
GTGATGGCATGTTCCATCGCGAGGTCGACCAACAAATCTGTCTCAGGCGTTCCGAGTCCGCAGGCCGAGTAGGAAACATGGGCATCAATCATGTATGCACCAGCGGCCTTGAATGCCTCTTCTGTGCCATCCTCGACGCAGTCAATGAATGAGCGCACGCGGCGATCTTCGTAAATCGGGTGCTCGGATGCAGCACGTACCCGGTAAGTGACATCGGGGTTGACTTTGGTCACCGTATCGGCGATGCTGCCATAGCGTGCCAGGAAGTCGGCGCCAAGCATCCGTTCCGGGAGCGGTTCAACCGCCGTAAACGAGCGGTACCACTCAATGTGGCAGCGGCAGAGGTAGTTGTTGAAGGACTCGCCGGCGCGTTCACTGATCATCCGGAGGCCCATAAAGGCCCCGACGCGCGCCTCGGTATAGCCGTGACCGCTGACACTGTGTTTCACACCGGAGTCGATACCAAAGACAGCCCAATCCTCGGGGAGGCGGCTGGTCCCTTCGATGGTATGTGGTTGACATTCGAGACGCAGGAGTGCATCCTTAATGCCTGCAACACAGGTGACCTGATCCATGATGCCACATGGGGCATCGAGGAGGTCATTCTCAACCCGCTGGCAAAGACGGGCCATGGTCATCGGTTCCATTTCGGCGCCCACCGCACCGCAAATGGATCGCATCGTTGCAACTTCGACAGCAGCACTGCTGGAAACGCCGGCACCTACCGGGACATGGGATGAAACAAAAAGCTTCCAGCCCTGCCCCTGGGGGGTATAGCCAGCTTCGGTTGCAAAGAGGACGGCGCCTGCGAGATAGCCAGCCCACTTTTGTGGCTTTGGCAGCGAGCGTAGATAGGCCTGAAGGCTTGCCACACTTTTGCAGACATCAAGGGGGAATGTGACTTCGGGTTCGAGTCCGTTCGCAGCAGCATCCGCGGTGCGCACAACAATGGTTGGCTCGCTGGTGCGCTGCGCGGCAACGCAGCAGACTGCGGCGATGGGCATTTCAGCGACAAGAGAGCCGCTATAGTCGGCGATACCGCCCATAACATCCAGCCGACCAGGTGCGCGGGCGAGGGTGACATCCCCTGGAGCGAAGTAGTTCGCTGCCAAAACGATGTCTTCAAAGCGCATTAAGTCGGTGTGCATCATGGGCGGAATCGATTCTGTCCTAACAAGGGATTATGGGTGGAAGGTGGCTCCACGGGTGTACCTGCCATCCGCTTCGCGGACATACTCACGCAGCTCACCATTGCCGATTTCGATGCCTGGTGCGGCTTCATCGGACATATTTTCGAGGTGCTTTACGAGTGCGCGGAGGGAGTTACCGTGTGCTGCGATCAGAACCGTCTTGCCTTCGGCAAGAGCTGGCTCGATGGACTCTGCGAAGTAAGGCAGCACGCGCTCAGCGGTGTCTTCAAGGGATTCGCCGGCGGGTGGGCGCTGGGCATAGCCACGGCGGACGGCTTGGATGGCATCTTCTCCGTATTTTGCCTTCATTTCGGTCTTGTTTTTGCCCTGCCAGCTACCGTAGAAGCGCTCATTGAGGTGCCAGTCTTCGGTCACAGGGGTGCCTTGGATACCGGCGCCATCCATCACGAGCTGGAGGGTTTGCTGTGCGCGGACGAGGCTGCTGGTGAACGCGATGTCGACATTGTAGACACCGGCGATTTTCACGCCAACAGACTTGGCATCGAGCTTGCCCTTTTCAGAGAGGTCGACATCCACCCAACCGGTGAAGAGATCGAGGGAGTTCCAAACGGATTGCGTGTGTCGGACGAGCAGGAGTCGTCCCTTTCCATCAGCGTGCACGTGCGCGTTTCCTTTCGAGGTCAAACAAGGGGATGTCCCGCATCGGCGGGCGCTTCGTTAGGGGTATGTTACCACCGGACGAATTCTGGATTCGAGGTGTGCGTAGCGGTCATCGGTGGAAGTTGACAATTACGGGAAAGCCCCCAGTCGTGTGTGACCGGGGGCTTTTTTCGTCCAGAGCGAAGACGATGAGCCGAAGGGAAGCGTTTACCTAAACCAGCAGCGGCTTAATGACATCTCCAAAGACATCCGTGAGGCGGAAGTCACGCCCCTGATAACGGTACGTCAGCTTGGTATGCCCAATCCCGAGAAGGTGAAGCAGTGTCGCGTTGAGGTCATGGACACTGACTGGGTTTTCTGTGATGTTGTAGCCGTAGTCATCCGTGGCGCCATACGTGGTCCCGCCCTTGATGCCTGCGCCAAGCATAAACATCGAGAAACACCGTGGATGGTGATCACGCCCGTACTCATTCACCGAAAGCGAACCCTGCGAGTAAACCGTACGGCCAAACTCGCCGCCCCAGACGACAATCGTGTCTTCGAGAAGCCCACGCTCTTCCAGATCCTGCACCAGTGCCCACGTAGCCTGATCGGTGTCCCGCACCTGCCCCTGAATCGCACCGGGTAAGCCGCCGTGGTGGTCCCAGCCCATGTGGAAACACTGGACCATCCGGGTACCGCGCTCGCACAAACGACGCGCCAGAAGACAATTCTGCGCAAAGCTTCCAGGCCGATGCACATCCGGGCCGTACCGCTCAAGCGTCTTCGCCGATTCACCGCTGAGGTCGGTCAGCTCTGGAACGGATGCCTGCATCCGGAAAGCCATTTCGTACTGTGCGACACGCGCATCGATTTCCGGGTCGCCGACAACCGAACGGCGCTTGAGGTTGATTTCTGAAAGCTCATCCAGCATCCCGCGTCGTGTCCCGCGCGCAACGCCATCCGGGTTACTGAGGTACAGCACGCGCTCAGCGGCATTACGGAATTTGACGCCCTGATGCTGGGTCGGGAGGAAGCCCGCGCCCCAGAGACGATCGTACAGCGGCTGGTCTTCCGGGCGACCGGAGCCTTTGGATGTCAACACAACATAACTTGGCAGGTCTGCATTAAGGGTTCCAAGACCATAGGCTAGCCACGCTCCGATGCTTGGACGCCCCGCGAGCTGTGAGCCGGTCTGCAGAAATGTCACGGCTGGGTCGTGGTTGATGGCATCCGTGTGCATGCTACGGATGAGACACATTTTGTCGGCCAGTTTGCCGATGTTCGGGAGGATCTCACTGAGTTCCATCCCTGACTTACCATACTTTTTGAAGCCAAATTTGCTGGGCGCGACGGGAAAGGTCCCCTGCCCGGATGTCATCCCGGTAAGGCGTTGCCCTTTACGAATCGAATCCGGGAGGTTTTCACCGCGCCTGTCGACGAGCATCGGCTTCGGGTCAAAGAGCTCATACTGGCTCGGAGCGCCGCTCTGGAAGAGGTAAATGATGCGCTTGGCTTTGGGCTTGAAGTGCGGCACCGATGGGATGCCACCAATCCGCTGAAGCGGAGGAGCGGCATTGGCGTACTCAGCCATCAGGCCCCCGAGTGCGGCGACGCCGATAGCGCTCGCTGAGTTACGGAGAAAAGTACGGCGGTTCAGTGCATCCTGTGCAGCCTGCAGGTAGTCCATGCGTGATTTTCACACAAAGTGAGCAATGATTGCCAGCCGGGATGCGCTGAAGAATTGTTTCCACAGAGATGTCACATTTGCGTGGAATGATTAGATTACACATAGAGAACAAAAAGACATGACACAACGAACGAATAACCCACTCCTTGGGCAAGCTACAGGAGACCGTATCGGTGGACCGATACGCATGGCCCTGATTTTAGGAAACAGCATCGCAGACACGGCAGGCCTTGACACAGCCGACCTGACCAAGCGCTACCTCGCGTGGTACCGCACCGATGCATTCGACACTGGTCCGGTTTGGAGCGCTGTCTTCGACCAGATTTCCTCAGGCGTTGATGCCGAGGAAGCGGCAAAGAGCGTCGATCACCTCCTCGGCGGTATGACCGCTGGGGCGAATACGGCTCACCGCGCGACGGCGATTGGGTGCGCATCGGTGATCCCGGATGCCCTTGTCGCAGCGGAAGCCCGTAAAGAAGCACGGCTGACGCACTGGCACACAGATGCAGGTGAAGCGAGCGCAGCAACGGCATTGATTATCCGGGGGATGCTGCGCGGTGCGACGCTCCCAGCTGCGATTGCAAGTGCAGCCGCTGCGACATCGGGGCAAGTCAGCGCCTTGCTATCCCAACAAACCATCGATTCGAACTACCTCTCGAATGGCGGCTATGCACCGAAAACGCTTGAGGCCGCGCTTTACTTCACGCAGACGAGCACCAGCTTTACGGATGCCATCCGCCGGTCAATCCACTTCGCCGGGGCAGCAAACTACTGTCCAGTTCTCGTCGGAGCTTTTGCCGCGCTGCACTTTGGCGTAACAGTGGTTCCGGGCTATCCGGTGGAGAGTGTTCTCCTTGAACCGGTCGCGACGACATTCGAGCGGCTGTGGAAGGCCTAAAGGCTAAATGCCCTTTAGAAATGGGAGGGCTGTGCGGTAAACGTTCAGCCCATCGATGTCCAGAGCGGCGGTTGTAACCCCGAGTTCGCTACCCGAATCCGCAAGCGCATCGCCGTTCCAGTCCACACAAACCGATGCACCCGGGAAGGAGTAGCCAGGGTCTGTGCCAGTCCGGTTGATGCCCGCGACGAAGCATTGATTTTCGATGGCACGAGCTGTTAAAAGTCGCGTCCAGTGATGGATACGCGCGACGGGCCAGCTCGCGATGACTAACATCAGCTCCGGTTGCCACCGCGCCGCCGCCGCTCGAAACAGCTCTGGAAAGCGAAGATCGTAGCAGATAAACGGCGAAACGCGGATGCCATTCCAGTCAAAGACCACAGGTTCATCCCCGGCACGCCAAACCTCCCCGCCATGCACAAATGGACGCTGCTTGACGTAGCGCGCGAGCAGGTCTCCCGCCGGGCAGTGGACCAGGGCGATGTTCTGGCCATTCTCGATAATGCCGGACACAAGCGTCACACCAAGGCGGGCGGCAACAGCGGCAAAGTACTCGCGCTCTGCCTGAGTATCTTCAGCTGCAAAGTCACGGTTATGGGTGAAGCCGGTCAGACAAGTTTCGGGAAGCACCACCAGGTCGCCCGGGCAGATGTCATCATTTGCAAGGAGCGAGTCAATCGTATTTCGGTTGCGCTCGGG
>CAIWTR010000209.1 GCA_903915615.1 uncultured Armatimonadota bacterium | reverse complement strand
CCTGCCGCAGTGGTCTGCTTGCGGATGTAATTCTCCGGGACGAGTTCTAGCTGCGAACGGGGCACTTCGAGGTAATAGCCAAACACGCTGGTGTAGCCTATTTTGAGGTTGCGGATGCCGGTGCGTTCCCGCTCGGATGTCTCAAGCTCGGCAATCCACGCGGCCCCGCCCTGGCGAAGCGAGCGAAGCTCATCGAGCTCGGAATCGTAGCCAGACTTGAAAATCCCACCATCACGTACCAGGAGCGGAGGCTCATCCACGATGGCGTCATCGATGTCACCCGCGAGCGTGCCTACTGGATGTAGCTGAGCGACAAGGACATTAATGGCTGGCTCTGCGACCCTCGCCGCCGCCGCGGCAAGGATGTCCAGCTTCTTCAGACTGGTTCCAAGGGCCTTGATGTCTCGTGGGCTTGCGGCTCCCGTGCAAATGCGCGCGACGAGGCGTTCGAGGTCACCGATTTCCCGGAGGGTGTCACGCACATCGGCGCGTGGCAGGCTGGCGGAACAGAATGCAGCAATGCCCTCTTGACGCTCAGTGATGCCACCAACGGACAAGAGTGGCGCATCCAGCCAGCGTCGAAGGAGCCGCCCACCCATCGATGTGCGCGTCTGGTCAATCACCGCAAGCAGCGACTTGCCTTTTGCCTGATCGAGGAGGCCAGCGGTGAGCTCAAGGTTTCTACGCGTGGATGCATCGAGGGTCATCGTGTCGTCAAGCGACCAAATCGCAAGCGTCCGGATATGCGGAACGGCGCCTTGCTGGGTTTCCTCAACGTAGTCGAGCAGGGTTGCCGCTGCTTCGATGCCAGTGCTGTAGTGATCACAGCCAAAACCACGGAGCGTTGTCACACCAAAATGGCGGAGCAAATCTTCCCGCGGCGTCTTCGGAAGCTTTCGTGTCGCGATGCGTGTCAAGGTTGCAGGGCAGCGTGCGGCGATTGCATCCGCAAGCGAATCCTGTTCTTCAGGAACCAGACACTCAGCCGGCGCGATCCGGGCGACTTCGGCTGCGATGTCAGCTTCTGTTGCGCCAGCCGGGAGCTCGCAGACCAGGAATTCGCCGGTGGAGACATCCACAACCCCGATGCCAGCAATAGGCGTCCGCAAAATGGCCGCGACGAGGAAGTTGTTTGAACGGGCATCGAGGAGCGCATCTTCGACGAGCGTGCCAGGAGTGACAACACGTGTGATGGCGCGGCGAACGAGCCCTTTCGCCTGTTTTGGATCTTCAATCTGGTCACAAATGGCGACTTTATGCCCTTGCTGGACGAGGCGTGCGAGATAGCGGTCGAGGGCATGATACGGAACTCCGGCCATCGGGAGACGCTCATCCATGCCATTGACATCCCGGCCCGTAAGCGTGATATCCAGTGCAGCAGCGATTAATGTGGCATCAACACCATAGGCCTCAAAGAAATCTCCAACCCGAATCAGAAGGATGACTTCAGGACGCTCTGCCTTGAGCTCCATGTACTGCCGCAGCATCGGGGAGAGCTTCTCAATCGGTATTTCTGCCATATGGGGTAGTGTAGTGTACGCACCGGCGGTCTGCGAGACTGCCACTGCGGGAAGCGGGATCGCACTGTGGCTGTCGAATCTAAATTGTACAATCTGCAACCAATCGCGGTCGGATCGATGGTTCCCAGTGTTTCTCTACCCGATTTGGCGACAGGTCGAGTACATACATTAGAGGATTGCTACAGCGAGCGTGGGCTTCTCTTGATCCTGGTGCGCCACTGGAATTGTATTTTCTGTCGTGGTCAGCTAGCTGAGCTACACACGCTTTTGCCATTGCTGGAACAGAAGACCCGCGTGGCGGTGGTGATGCCTCACAAAGCGGACTATCTCCGCACACGGCTGACTGGCCGCTATTCTCTCTCCTGTACGGTGCTGTGTGACCCGGAATATGCGTTGTACAAGGCGCTTGGTTACGGACACATGCGTGCAGGCGATGCGATTTCCCCCAGAGTTTTGGTGGATGGAGCAAAGCTGTTCTTGGGTGGGCACATTATTGGCTTACCCGATGGAGCCATCGAGCAGCTGCCAGGCGTCGTGGCAATCCGTGCATCCGGGATTGTTTCCGCGCGCCACCAGCATGCATTTGCCAGTGATTATCTGACATCCGATGAGCTTCTCGAGTTCGCTGGACTTGCAGGCAGCTAGGGTATCCGGGTAAATCCGTATCGGGTCATCCGCCCTCCATGCTAAAATCACTGCATGTCATACATCGTCAGTGTTGGAATGGAGTGCCATGCGGAGCTGCTGACTCACAGCAAGATGTTCTGCGGGTGTGAGAATGCCTTTGGCGGCGAGCCGAACACGCGTTGCTGCCCGGTGTGCCTGGGGCTCCCGGGT
>CAIWTR010000208.1 GCA_903915615.1 uncultured Armatimonadota bacterium | reverse complement strand
TGCATCCGGCAAGGTGATGTGGGAGGACCGCTCGGTCGGGCCGAATCAGATCTGTGCGGTGGATGGCAAGCTGATTGTGCATGGCGAGAACGGGGATGTTGCATTGGTCGCGGCGACATCGGGGGCTTACAAGGAGCTGGGGCGCTTTACGCCGGCGGGAGCGCCGGACCGCGGCCAGGCGAAGGCATGGGCGTACCCGGTTGTGTCGGGCGGCAAGCTGTTTATTCGGGATCTGGGTGTGGTTTCGGTGTATGCGATTAAGTAGATGATGCTTTGGAATCCAGTCGCAGCAGTGCTGTGATGTTGGATTTTCTCAAGCGTTTACAAACAAGAGAGCCGGGCAAGTCGCTGTTAACTTGCCCGGCTTTTGCGTTCTCTTTTGAAAGACCAGTAAAAATACTGGGTTTCTTACTCGCAGCGTAACTGTGCTTTTGTGTAACGAACAAGAGACACCAAAGCAATCGAATTTCTCCAACTATAGTTCATTACTAAACTAAGTAATTTTTACAGGGAGTGATTATTTGTCACCTCCCGGGTAAGAAGTGACTGATGTGAACCTCATTAATGTGTGGTTCCTGTCGGTACCTGCTATGAACCCAATCACTACCATCAATTCCATTGCCCGCCGTTTGGCGCTGTTTGCGCTCTCGCTTGCTGCCTTGTTGTGTGGCGGCGCGGCGCCGGCCACGGCCCAGACGAACAACTCAACGCCGCCCAAGCTGGTCGGCTACCTGAGCCGCGACAACTGGGGCTTTGTCAATATCATGGACTTTGACTATGACCCGCAGGGCAACCTGTATGTGCTCGAGTCTGGGTTTGGGATTACCCGTGTGTCCAAGTTCCGCCCAGATGGCACCTTTGAAAGGACGTTTGGTCAAAGGGGTACTGGGTATGGGGAATTTGGATTCTCAGTTTTCACATCATTTATCGATGACCCGCGAGCATGCAGGCTTCGTGTTGATTCTAATGGATTCGTTAACGTCTTATTGGATTTTCAATACGAAAGTCGATGGACAAAGTTTACACAAGACGGAGATTTAGTTTTACAGAGACAACGCTCTGGATACATTGATGGTTTGGCTTGGGGCAGTGGGGGACGCACATCAATCGTTTCCGACTTGAATGGGGGCTTCTTTCTTGTTATTGGAGAAGGTAACACGAACCTTGAAAGGCTGTCTGGTCCAGCAATTCATAGGGACGAAGCAGTTCTGCATCTTGATGCATCATTCAACGTAAGCATTGCGTTGGACGGATCGAAAGGTCTGCTAACCCCTCCAACCGAGTATGTGCAAAACAACTTGTTAGCTATTGGCAAGGATGGGGCTCGATATCTGGTTCAAACTGGTTCCAACAATGTCAAGGTACTGGTCTTCAATGCTCAATGGACACTTCAACGATCCATTGGTGGTCCAGGCACCGGCGATGTTCAATTCAACAATCCAACAGATATTAAAGTCCTTCCAAACGGCAACATTTGGATACATGATACGGGTAACGGCCGCTGGCAAGAGATCACCCCGACGGGTGAGTGGGTTTCTGAAAATCGAACTGGAGTGCCGCCTGGATTTACTTCACCACTTCCTGGACAGATTTATGGAGACCTTTGGAAGTTCACGCCTTCAGGTGACATTGCAGTTCAGGATGGTTGGGGTAGATACGCTTTCACAATGTTCTATGATGGTGGATTGTTTTTTCTTGCTGGTTTCAACGAACAACTTGGATCTTGGCCAATCCAGACACCATCTATGCAGCTGCTCACTTCCAGTGGACAGCAAGTACGGAAATTTGGAGGTAACTCGTGGAGTAACTTTGGTACGAAGCAGTTCAACTGGTTGACATTCACTTCCAGTGATCCTACTCCCACTGAATTCACTGGGTGGTCAATGTTGTCACGACCGGTATTCGATGTAACCGCTACCGGAGCTATTGTCACAATAACTGGAGTTGCTCGTCCAGACCAAGTCGGTGTCAGCGGATCTGACAACAATGCAATCGTTCGGTTTTACACGCCTGATAAACAATTACTTTGGCAGAGTGAAGTGGTTGACTCTGGCGGAACATCGACAGATTATGGATTTCGGTTTTTTAGGTCGTCTTCGCGTTCTATCCGAGTTCTAAGAGACAGAGTTTATGTATTCGTATCGGGTACGAATCCACGCACAGTTGTCTACGACTTTAGTGGCAATGTTATGGCCACAGGTGATGCCTACCCTTCGCACCCAACACGGACCATTCAGTTTGACTTTGTTGCAAACCATTATCCGACAGCAGTCTATGGAAACTCATTTGTTTCACCAGATGGGCGTGCCTATGAACCAACATATTCGCAGGATGGCGTAACCTTTACATGGACTCAAACTCGCCAGGAAGTTACGGGTGCCTGGGAACCACGTCTCGGTTGGATTGCCGTTGGATCAACCGGACGAACATTCCGCGTTCACGGAGAGTTGAGCAAGGTAGAGCGTTCCGAATGGGACGGTACTCTTCTAGCAGACCTCGGCGCTTCGGGAGGTGGGTTTGGTCAGTTCAATTGGCCAAGCGGTATCGCTGCCGGTGCAGATGGAACGCTATATGTTTCTGATTATAGGAATCAGCGGATTCAGAGATTTGCAAGCACACGTGATTATCTAAACTCTTGGTCAGTCCCGTATCCCGGGCAGATCGAAGTCCGTGGCAAAACCGTCTACGTTATGGAAGGCTCCAGCCGTATCGGAATCTACTCCTTTGCCGATGCTGAGACTACCGCTCCAACTACGGCCGCCACCCAGACTCCCGCGAAGAATGAACTGGGCTGGAATAAGTCGAATGTCGCAGTAACGCTGCGCGCGACCGACAATGTCGGCGGTGCCGGTGTCGTCGAGGTGCACTACACAATTAATGGTGGCACCGAGACAGTGGTCAAGGGCGATGCTGTTCAGCTAAGCCTTACGACCGAAGGCGAACATTCGATTTCGTACTTTGCGGTTGACTACCAAGGCAATAGCGAAGCGCCAAAGACCTATACGGTCAAGATTGACAAGGTCAAGCCGACCACCACGAAGTCCGTTGTTTCGGACATGGTTACCTTGTCGGCAACCGATGACCGCTCGGGCATCCTCAAGACCTACTACGCATTCGATGGCGCAACGGCGCAGCAGTACACTGCGCCTTTCCCGGTCACAGGTCATAACCTCCGCTACTGGTCGGTGGATAATGCGGACAATGTCGAAACAACGCTGTCGGAAAACATCGGGCCAACGCTTAGTACGCTCACCCTTAGCCCCATCGGTGTCACGGGTGGCAACCCAAGCACGGGAACCGTAACGCTGACATCCCCGGCACCAGCCAGCGGTGTCACCGTTACGCTCACAAGCTCAGATCCAAGCGTAACGCTTCCGGCATCCGTGACCATTGCACAAGGCGATACATCGGCGACCTTCACGGTGACCACAACGCCTGTCCCTGCGGATGTCAACGTAACCATCTCCGCTACCGGCTTTGGTACAACGCTTACCGCGACGCTGGCGGTTGTACGGCCAGTTCCTGCGCTGCTTTCGTTTAGCCCGGCAGCGATTCCAGGCGGCGGTAGCGGTGTTGGAACGGTGTTCCTCTCGGGAATTTCACCG
>CAIWTR010000207.1 GCA_903915615.1 uncultured Armatimonadota bacterium | reverse complement strand
TAGGTAATCGGATTCGACAAGAGCAGCCCGTAAGTCATCCGCCTTCATCCGTCTTGTGGACAAACTGGATGGTTGCCACTCACCACCAGCGGCAAGCAGCTGGTGGCGCAGCTCGGTGGATGCATCCTCAATCGCATCCAGCTGGGCAACCAACATCGATAACATTTCCTCGTGCGTGTCCATCAGAATCGGAAGCCCTGCGACCAGCTGACGTAAATCACGCAGACGCGCTTCCACGCGGTGCGCAGCTTCATCAAACTGCCGCTGCATCACTGTCCTCCATGACATCCACTTCGGAAACTCCACCACTCTGATCGGGTGCATCATCCATAAACGATGACCCCACCCACTTCAGCCATGCGACCCGCCCGGCAAATCCAAGTGCAATGAACAACGCCGCATTAATGAGCAATGCCTTGATCGAGTCGAGACCAAAAGCATCCTCGATCACGTTGTAGATCAGCCACAGCGGTTCTGTCAGAATGAGAATCACCCCGTAGCCGGTCAGTTCCCGTGAACGGAATACCTTCCAGCCAAGCAGTGCCAACACAGCTCCGATGGCACAAAGCCCCAGAATCAGCATGTTTGCCTGCGGACGAGTGATCATCTCCTTCATCGTTTGTTAGACCGTCCTCGAACCGCGCATCATTGCGATACGCCCGGTACGCACCAGCTCACGGATACCAAATGGCTCCATTTGCTTCTCAAAGGAATCAATCTTGTCGCCGCCGCCCGTGACTTCAATCACCATCGCGCGGTCAGCAATGTCGACAACCTTCCCGCGGAAAATCTCGACCAGCTGGAGAATCTCTGCGCGGCGCTCCGGCTCGGACTGAACTTTGAGCAAAACGAGCTCCCGCTCGAGCATCGGGGTATCGAGGTAGTCAAACACCTTATGAACATCAATCAGTTTGTGCAGCTGCTTGGTGATTTGCTCAAGCGTATCGGCATCTCCAGCGACGACAATTGTCATGCGAGACATGTTTGGATTGTCCGTGATGCTCACGGTTAGCGACTCGATATTGTAGCCGCGGCGTGCAAACAACCCGGAGACGCGGGCAAGCACACCGGGGCGGTTATCGACCAGCACGGTGATGGTATGCGTCTGCGCTGCGATTGCAGTAGCCATATCTTTTACTCCTTACCGCCTACCAAAGGCGGATGATCAAAAACAGATAAACGGCGATGCCCGCAAGCACCACCCATTTCCCAATACTGCCGGCAGGGTCCGGGATGGGATCGTAAAGCTGCCATGTGTTGTCACTTCGCAGCACCGCAGGATCCGCAACATACCGACCCTTTCGGGAAACAATTCCAACTTCAGCAAGGTGCCAGGCTTCATCCGGAACACCTTTTTCACATTCGTGCAGCGGTTGTCCGTGTGCCGGAATCACCATTTTTGGCATCCGGGATGCAATCAGCCGCAAAGACCGTCTCACCGCAACCCAGTCCAATGTGTCGATGTTTGGTGGCATCCGAAGCTGCTTTGTCTGCCGCCACATCGGGATCATTTGATCCCAATCGATGGTCGACAAGGCATCCCCTGCGAGCAAAACTCCATCCGCTGCACGGAAAAACCCAATACTCCCCGGTGTATGACCAGGAAGCGCGAGGAGCTCCCAACCTTGCATCGGGCAGTCGCGGTCCAATGTCACCGCATCCGGTAGCGCAGCCGCCTGCGGTTCCTGCCGAAACCTTGCGGTAGCACTTGCGATGCCATGACAGGTCGTATCAACGGGTGGATACGAGATGACCCCGTGGACCATCGGTGCTTCCGCAGCCGAACAGTACACAGGACAGCCCCACTCCGCAGCCAGTTCCCCAGCCGCTCCCGCCACGTGACCATGTCCATGCGACAAAATGATGCCCGTTGGCTTTACATCGCCTAACACACTGCAAACAGCCTTATGCACCACCCATGTGTCCATCGCACAGCCAGGATCAAGCAGCCACCACGTTTGCGCATCATCCTGGATGAGCACAGCGTTGGTACCTGCAGGCGTTGCTATGCAATGGACACCTTGGGCAGCTTCAGCCATTAGCGGGCGACATCCACCACTTCATCAACAACCGGCATCCGGGTGTCGCGAGGCTGGTAGTGACAGGTGCTCTCAGGCTCTTCGATCTGCTGAGGCTTGCGGACAATCATGTCGCCAACGGTCTGCCCGGATGGAATCATCGGGTAGACATTTGTCTCCTTGACCACACGGAAGTCCATGAGGACAGGCCCATCGGTTTCCATCGCCTTACGGATTGTCGCTTCGACATCCGCGACGTTGTCACAGCGAAGTCCGAGCATGCCGTACGCTTCGGCGACCAGGACGAAGTCCGGTGCGCGCTCCATGTCGACACTCGAATAGTGCTTCTGCCAGAACATTTCCTGCCACTGACGAACCATCCCGAGGAAGGTATTGTTCAAGATGGCGATCTTCACAGGCAGCTTATAAATGGTCGCAACAATCAGCTCCTGAATACACATTTGGAAGGAGCCATCACCGGAAATACACCAGACATCCTTGTCAGGACCAACGCCAAAGCTGGCGCCAATCGCGGCAGGGAGGCCAAAGCCCATCGTGCCAAGACCACCACTGGTGATGAACTGGCGCGGCGAACGCATCCCGAAGTGCTGCGCAGCCCACATTTGGTGCTGGCCAACATCGGTGGTGACAACCACATTGCGGTCTGTCAGGCGTGCGATTTCACGGATAACCCATTCCGCATGGAGGGTGCCATCTTGTGCGCCATCGTTGAACTCAAGCGGCATATCGACACGCCATGCATCGAGCTCAGCGCGCCACTCGCTGATGTCCTGCGTCTCATCCACTAATGGTAGCAACGCTTCGAGCGCCTCGGCGCAGTTTCCGACGATGCTAACATCCGCGCGGCGAACCTTGTTGATTTCGCCTGGATCGATATCAAAGTGGATGACCTTGGCGTTCTGCGCAAAGGCGCTGACTTTACCTGTTACGCGGTCATCGAAGCGCGCGCCGATAGCAATCAGCAAGTCACAGTGTTCCACCGCAAGGTTTGCGTAGGCCGTTCCGTGCATCCCAAGCATCCCCAGCGAAAGCGGATCGTTCTCAGGAAACGTCCCGAGGCCATGGAGGGTTGTGGTCACAGGGAAGCCGGTCTTGTGTGCGAGAGCCTGCACGAGGTGCTCAGCACCAGCAGCCTTCGCACCGCCGCCAACGTAAAGAACGGGTTTCTTTGCCTGTGCGATCAGCTCTGCAGCACGCTTGACTTGGACCTTGTGAACCTTGAAATCAGACTTGAAGCTTGAAATCTCGATGTTCTGGACTTCATCTGGATCGTATTCCACGATAGCGCGGAAGACATCAACAGGGACATCCACCAGAACCGGCCCCGGACGGCCGGAACGCGCGATATGAAACGCTTCGTGCATCACACGTGGGAGGTCGTTGACATCTTTCACCAGCCAGTTATGCTTGGTGATAGGCATCGTAATTCCGGTGATGTCTGCTTCCTGGAATGCATCTTTGCCGATGACTTCTGTACGGACTTGTCCGGTGATGGCGACCATCGGGATTGAGTCCATCATCGCATCGCAGATTGCGGTCACGAGGTTGGTTGCTCCTGGACCGGATGTACCGATACATACACCAACTTTGCCTGTGGCGTGGGAATAGCCTTCGGCCATGTGGCCGCCGCCCTGCTCGTGCCGCACAAGGACGTGCTGCAGGAAATCGCAGTGGTAGATTTCATCGTAAAGCGGAATAACCGCACCGCCAGGATATCCAAAGATTATCTCGACGCCCTCACGGCGGAGACTCTCCAAGAGGGCTTTCGCGCCCGTGCTCTTAATTTTCGCCATCACAGCCACCTCTCAACGTACCCATTTGTGGGTCCGGAAACAAAAAAGCCCCCGTCCCATGCTCACTCGGGACGAGAGGCTGGGCTGTAACTTGCCTGCGCACTCCCGCGGTACCACCCGAATTGCCACATTGCCGACTGCCGATGCAGAGGGTTGCAGCCACTCGTTGCGCTATGTCGGGCGCAGCCCGGCAGACCTACTTATCGCAATGCGATGTTCAACCCGCAGCTCAGAGGGGAGATTCACACGCACGTGCCTACTGCCTCGCACCAAACGGCAGCTCTCTGAAAGCACACGTTGCGGCTACTAGCCTCGTCAACGCTACCAAAACCAGTTGAAATACAGGGATAAACCCTACAAATTCAAACCCAAATTATCACGTGAAGGAGTGAAAGTTCAATAAAAAGTTCCATAACATTCGGGAACGCCGGGCATCTCTCAACCGATACACTACCTCTAATGGCATCACTGAGCGAACGAGACCTCCTGCACGCCCGCGGCCTCCTCCACCTGCATAAAGGCGAGAAGCAGCTTCCATCCGGGATGCATTTACAGAACGAGCCGCGGAGCACCGGTGTCGATATCGCGATGACGGTTTTGAGCCTTGCCACCGTCGCCGCCAGCCGCGCAACGCGCAATACCGGCTGGATTGAGCAATACCGCAGCGAGATGCAAAAAGCTCTGAGCGCATTCGATGCTGCACTTGCCATCGATGCCGAATATGCCCCCGCGCACCATGGCCGAGCCCAAGCGTTGCGTTATCTCGGAGACCAGGAACAGGCCCTCGGCGCGGCACGCACTGCCGCTGCCCTTGAACCAGAAAATGCCGATTACCGCCGACTTGCCGCCACGCTGCTGGAACGAAGCGATGCCAATGTTGGCCAAGTCGCTGCACCTGCTGATAACCGGCCACAAGCGCCGCGCCCAGTGACAGCCACACCGCGTCCGCAAACACGTCGTCCACAACCGAATATCCCGCTTATTCCTCTGCAGCCGGATGGCTCTCCCCTGACCTGGGATGACATCATCCTCCCGGAACGCACAAAGCGCACACTTCGCCAGATCCAAAAAGTGATCGAGTCGCCCGAACAGGCAAGACGCCTTGGTGTAGAACCGCCAAGTGGCCTGCTTCTTTACGGTCCTCCAGGAACCGGCAAAACCACCATCGCCAAAATCCTCGCGAGCCAGGCAAGCTGTTCATTCTTCGCGGCAAGCCCCGCAGATGTCTTCTCGAAATGGATTGGTGAAGGGGAAAAAGCGGTCTCAAATCTCTTCACGCAGGCACGTGCCGCTGCGCCGAGTATTGTCTTCCTCGATGAAATCGATGCACTTGTCCCCAACCGCTCTGGTGGCGTCAGCCAGCCCAGTGACAAGATTGTGAATCAGTTCCTCCACGAAATCGATGGCCTTTCAGGCAACCAAGGCGTCTTCGTTGTTGGCGCAACCAACCGCCCTGAGCTCCTCGATGATGCTGTTATCCGCGGCGGCAGACTGTCTCTAAAAATCGAAATCCCAGCCCCGGACATGGTTTCCCGGCTGAGTATTCTCGCGTTGCACACACGGGGTGTTCTCTTATCACCGGATGTCGACATCGAGCAGCTGGCCGCAGAAACCGATGGCTATAGCGGTGCGGATTTGCGGGCCCTGGTCAACGATGCCGGCCTTGAGGCACTGGTTCGTATCACGGATGAAGGTGGCGCCGAGTGCCTCACAACCGAGGACTTTGAACACGCAAAGCGCGCTATACAGCCGGAAGTCGCGCCCGGGCGGTAGTTTAAGCGCGG
>CAIWTR010000206.1 GCA_903915615.1 uncultured Armatimonadota bacterium | reverse complement strand
TGGAAACGGAATACCAGCGCGGGAGAAGTACAACGCATCACCATTGCGCTTTAGAACAACCTTTACCGTATTCGGGTCATCAAATCGGTCATCAGGTAGCTTGCAGGCAAGCGTTGACATCGCAAGTTCCGAGTCCTCAAGCAACGGCGTGATCACGCTATTGATGGCATCCGCTGTGATACGAGGTTCATCGCCTTGGACATTTACAATGATGTCAACCGATTCCGGAAGCGATGCGACAGCTTCAGCCAGCCGGTCTGTACCCGTTTGGTGCGCATGACTCGTCATGATCACCGGTGCATTGAACCCATAAGCTGCAGCCGCAATCTCATCATCGGGAGTCACGATAAACACAGCATCGGCACGGCTCGCCAATGATTTCTCATAAACCCACTGGACCATTGGTTTACCGGCAATATCGACCAGTGGCTTGTTTGGCAGGCGGGTTGCCGCAAGCCTTGCGGGAATCATTACAACAACATTCATGGTTAGTGCTCCTGCATCTTCTTCACGATATTTGTAGTGGATTTGCCATCGACGAGCTGAAGGATCACGACATCCCCACCATACGCACGCACAACTTCCGTTTCAGGAAGGGCATCCGGAGTTTTGTAGTCTCCACCTTTGGCATGAATGTCTGGTTTCAGGACTCGGAGTAGGGGAATCGGAGTATCATCGGCGAAAATGGTGACTCCATCCACAAAGTGAAGGGATGCCATCACTTCTGCACGGTCCAGCTCAGAATTAATCGGACGTGTGGGTCCCTTGAGGCGCCGCACGGAGTCATCGGAGTTGATTCCGACAACTAGCCTGTCTCCAAGCCCACGGGCCTCGCGAAGGTACCGTGTATGCCCGACATGCAGGATGTCAAAGACTCCGTTTGTGAACACAACACGCTCACCGGCAGCTTGCCAGCATCGAATTTGGTCCGAGAGGTCATTCCAATCCAGAACTTCAGGGATGTTCATCCGGCCTTGATCCGCCTTTCAACTGCATCCACCACACTTGCCACGCTCATCTGGGTCATACACGCAATGTCGCCACGTTTGCAGCTCCGGCCCTGGCAGGGGACACAGGGGAGCGAGCGGTTGATGACGACAAGATCAAATGGGTTATTGGATGGGCCCGTCCGGTCAGGATCGGCTGCTCCACTAAGACAAACAATGCGTGCACCAACAGCGGCTGCGATATGCAGTGGGCCGGTGTCACCGGTAACGGTAACCGCTGCCTGTTGCACAAATGCACCAAGCTCCTGTAGTGACAGCTTACCGATAAGAGACTTTACCGGCCGGCCAAGGTGGCCGACGATGGCATCTTCCAACCAACTGTCACCGGGACCACCGATGAGAACAGGTGTATAGCCAGTGAGGTTCGCTTCCATCCACCCGATGAACTCCGCCAGCTTTTCAGGAGGCCAGCGGTTGATATCCCGTGTCCCTGCAGGGTTGATGGCAATGGCATTTGAGATATTGATACCGAGTTCTGTTGCCTTTTGCTCCATCTGTGACTTGGCAGCCAGTGGAACAACAAACTCCATCAACCGGTTTGCATCACGCGGAATTCCATCCGGAAGGACATTGAGAAAATCATCGATTGCATGTCGAACCTTGCCGGTCTCCACCTGAACGCGTCGATCTTTGTTAAATGTCCAAGTTGCATTTGGCATCAAGCCGAAACCAAGGGCTGTGGACTTGAGGGATGGTTGCAGGTTTATGTAAAGGTCAATGCTGCCCGCTTGTTTGCGTAAAGTCGCACCGGCCACATAACTCCTGTAAACAGATGACCGAGTGACCTTATCAAGCCCCTGCGTTGCGTGAACAAGTGTTGAATTCGCAAGAATATTTGTGTTTCCAGCTTCCGTCACGAATGTAATCGAAGCTGCTGGATAACGCTGCTTCACGATACGTAGCAGCGGAGTAGCGAGCAGAATATCACCAAGGCCTCCGTAGCGGAGCACGACAATATTCATAAAAGCTGTTCCTGTACGACTGCAGCGACCGTGTCGGGAGACAGCTTGGACATATCGGCATCTGGTGCCTGTAGCGCACGGTGCGGGGCATAATTACGTCCCCACTTGTGGATGGGGGTTGGGCCGAATAGCGTCAATGTAGGTGTCCCAACAGCCGCCGCAACATGACTAACCCCTGTATCTGCAGAGATGACCAGATTCAACACCTGAAGTGTTGCCATGAGGGATCGAAGGGATGTCTTTCCAGCAAGCGAAATCGCTGGTGCATCACCAAGTAACTCTTGAAGACTATCGACTGCGGCTTGTTCTTCTGGACCGCCCACAAGATAAATCTCAGCACCAATCGATCGAATGTTGTGGATCAAGGCCTTCCAGGATGCGATTGGAAACTGTTTGTAATCATGGGATGCTCCCGGTTGTATCGCGACACGGCGGGTGGTGGAGCTATCCACGGGAATTACCGCGGCATCGTTTGGCCCAAGGTAGAGGCGAGGCGTTTGCCCCGATAGCGCTTGGTCCGTTCCAGCTAGCGAAAGAATTGTGTCAACTTCAGTCGCTGTTTGGCTGTACGGAATGCGTTTGTGGAGGAGAAACCCACGGCCTTCCGTCGGGAATCCAACAATCACTTTTGCACCGGTCAGACGGGCGAAAATGGCAGATCGGAACGAACGGTCCGCGAGATAACACGTAGCGGGCGCCCCAGTTGCCCGAAGCTCACCAGCCATCCGAAGGTATTCCTTCCACAATAGCCGGCTTGCAGCACTTGAACGCTTACTGGCATCGCGCGAAATCGTCAACAGTGATCCAACATCGGGGTGATTTTCGAGGAGGACAGCGGGTCCGCTGCCTGTTACAAGCGATGGCAGCGTGCGGCCATTGGCACGTGCATTGCTGGCGAGATGCTGTACCAATGGCAACGTAACCATTGTGTCACCGAGAAATCGATGCTTAGCGACAACAAGACTTCCCCCAGACATTACGGCATCCGCCTTGCGATTTTGTGAACAGCTGCGATGATCTCTGACGATGGAATGTCATCGACAACCTTTGCATCCGCTGCGACATCCCTAAAGTTACGGTTATCCGCCAGTCCGCCGGCATCTAAAGTAACAAATGGAGCGTGGCCCCAGTTGTTACCGGTTCGGACGGGATCCGTCACGCCAAAAAGTCCAACGCTTGGCGCACCGACAGCAACTGCGAGGTGCAGGGCTCCGGTATCACTTGAAACGACCACCGCTGCATTTGCGAGGACGCTAGCAAGCTCTGTAAAAGATGTTTTTGCAGCAAGATTGATGACGGGGTTAGACGCTAGCGTTTCAATCTTTTCGGCGACAGGTTGCTCCTGTGGCCCACCGATCAGCACGGGTGTAAATCCATCACTGAAGAGCTTGTCGGCAATACGCGCCCAGTGTTCTGGTGAAAGCGTTTTGGATGCGACAGATGCTCCAACGACAAGCGCAGCCAAGTGCTTACGATCATCTGTCATATCAACAGACATCGGTTTTGAAGCGAGAAAAGTATCCATCAGAAATGGAACGCGAGAGGCACCAACGGCATCACCCAAGCGGAGTATCTTCTCGACCATGTGCACGCGGTCGGTTGCGGTGACGCTTGTGTCCGTCATAAAAATGTTGTTTGCTTCGCGGCGCCAGTTGTATCCGATTCGTATCGGAGCATTGGACAGCCGTGCGACCAAACCAGACACAAAAAGACCTTGCGCATCGAGAACAATGTCGTACTTTGCGGCGCGAAGTGCTTCACCGAGGTTCAAACAGGGGCCGAACTTCTTGGAATCCAACACATGAAGGTTGTCGATGTAGGGATGCCCGTGAAGCAATGGTGCAAATGACTTCTGGACTGCCCATCCGATGGTCGCCGAAGGAAACGACGCCCTGAGACAGTGAAGCAGTGGAAGCGTCTGAACCACATCACCGAAGGAGCTTAGTTTTACGATCAGGATGCGGTTTACGTTCGACACGAGCATCAGTATACAAGTTTGACATCACAAGCATCTATGTGCATAGAGAACAGAGGTGCTGCTGTGTATACTTGATGTATGTCCGACTTCGTTTACATCAATGGCGACTTCGTCCCTGCGGAGCAAGCAACCGTACCCATTTTCGACCACGGTCACCTCTACGGTGATGGTGTCTTTGAGGGGGTTCGTGTTTACAACGGCAGAATTTTCCGCCTGATTGAGCATACGAAGCGCTTGTTGTTTTCTGCTCGCGCTCTTGGTTTCAATCTGGGTAACTTGACTGAGTCCTATGTCAACGATGCGATTGTTGAGACATGTAAGCGGAACAACCATCAAAATGGCTACATCCGGGTAAACCTTACTCGTGGAACCGGCCTCGGCTTGGATCCAAAACACATTGACACCAACCCTAGGCTGGTGATCGCTACGAAACAGCTGGCACTGTATCCAGAAGAAATGTACCTGAACGGCTTATCGATGATTACCTGTGCGACACGGGTACCAAGCCCGGATGCCATCGATCCACGTATCAAGTGCACGGGCAAGTACATCAATAACATCATGGCCAAGATGGAAGCCAATCGTGTCGGAGCCGGTGAAGGCATTATGCTAAACCAGCAAGGTTATGTCGCAGAAGCTACGGGCGACAATGTCTTTGTTATTCGCGATGGTGTTATCGTAACCCCTCCACCAAGCAGTGGATGTCTCAAGGGCATCACCCGCCAGGCGGCGATGGATATTGCAACCGACCTAGGCTTCACAGTACGTGAAGAAACGCTTTCGGTCTATGACATCTACACCGCCGATGAATGTTTTCTAACGGGCACCGCAGCCGAAGTCATCCCGGCGGTAGTGCTGGATGAACGTTTGATCGGAAGCGGAAAGCCAGGTCTGATTACCAACCGCGTCATTGATGCCTTCCGGGCTCATGTAAAAGTCTCCGGCCTAGTGATTGAGTAATTGTGGCGACTGAAAACTATACAAATGCTGTCCTAGTTATCCATGGAGGCGCCGGAATAATCACTCGGGAACAGCTGGGTGAGCGGGAGCAGAACTTCCATGATGTCCTGACAGCGGCACTTTCGCGTGGTTACGATGCCTGGAAGGCCGGGCTTTCAGCTGTTGACATAGTAACAACCGCCGTAAGCCACCTTGAGGACTCGCCTCTGTTCAACGCTGGCTGTGGGAGTGTCCTCACGCACACGGGCACGGTTGAAATGGATGCTGCAGTCATGCGCGGTAGTGACTTGGCGGCGGGTTCTGTGACGCAGCTCACAACCGCGCGCAACCCCATTATGGTCGCGCGGCATGTCATGGAATCCAGTCCGTTTGTGATGTTAGCCGGTGCTGGAGCCGACCAATACGTGGCAGAGAATACGCTGGCCCAAGAGTCACAATCCTACTTCATCACGCCACCTCGGCAGCAGCAGCTGGACCAACAGCGTGCATCAGGGACCATTTCACTTTCTGAAGATAACAAGTTTGGAACCGTCGGGGCCGTTGCCGTTGATGACCGCGGCGATATCGCTGCTGCCACCAGTACAGGCGGAATGACGAATAAGCATTACGGCCGGGTTGGTGATTCTCCAATCATCGGTGCCGGCACCTATGCAGACAACAGATCCTGTGCTGTAAGTGCAACCGGCCACGGCGAGTACTTCATCCGTACAACCTGCGCAGCATCGATCGCAGCTAGGATCCGATGGGGATCTCAATCATTACCTGATGCGTCAGAGGCTGTTGTCTGCGATGAGCTTCTGAAGCTCGGCGGAAGCGGCGGCATCATCGCCCTGCAATCAGATGGAACCGGCGTCGCTACTATCAACTGTTCTGGGATGTACCGCGGGGTCGTGACGACATCGGGCGATGTCTACGTAGCAATCTTTGAATCTGGTTCAGGCAGCTGGAAGAATATTGCAGGATGAGAGCCTTTACGCTGATCGAGCTGCTGGTTGTCATCGCGATTATTGCAATTCTTGCTGCAATCCTTTTCCCGGTGTTTGCATCCGCCCGTGAAAGTGCACGGTCCACCGCATGTCTGTCGAATATGCGTCAGATTGGTCTTGCGGTAGGGATGTACGTAAATGATTACGATGAATGCTTTCCTGATCGGCGTGACCTCAAAATCGTTCCTTCACAGCGCCCCTGGGCACCATCATGGCCGCCCTCTGATCCACGTTGCGGCTGGGCGGCAATCATCCTCAATCCGTATATAAAGTCAACATCACTGTTTACTTGCCCATCGGGAATCGGGAAGTTTGCGAATCGAAAGCAAGTGCTTGAAGCAACACCGTTTGGTGTTACTACGTACTGGATGTGGCGATTTGACAGGCCGGACCAACCGGTGCCACTCGACAATCTCTGGGGCAAGCCGATGGTAGGTGCTCTATCGGACCTGGTAATGGCTGGCTATCCGGACTCCGATGCATCCATTGAGCTGTTGGTTGACCCATATTTCCCAAAAACAATTCCATCTGTTGCCGCCGATATGAAGGGGCTAACGGCACATCGTGGCGGCAGAAACCGCATCTTCCTGGACTTTCATGCCAAGTGGATGCGGGACAGCAGGACAGATTAGCCATGAGTATGCGTATCAAGCTGGCATCTGTCCGTGTCTACGACCGCCTTAAAGAGCGACCCGGCGCGTCGTCCCGGCAATCGGGCGCCCGTGATCGTGATCTGTTAAAGGACATTGAACAGCGCCTGCGCGAGCTGATCTCTGATGGTCGACTAAATGCCAACTGGGATCAAAACGGACAAGTGTATGTGTTTATGTCTGATATTGACGCCCTGATGCGCGCTGGTCTCCTCGATGAGCTCATCTATCGTCTGTAGCTAAGCTCTCGTCTCGGATGGTTTGTATGCAACAACGCACTGCTTGCTAACAGATCTCTACATGTCTCCGATGATTACGATCGTGGCTTGGACCTAACCGGCAAGAGCTGCACACCCAGCGAGACCAGCTCTGATATGACCAGAATGACGCATGCCGTCGGAAGTGCCGGGAACTGACTCGCCCGCGCAAGCCATAGACAACCCACCAAAGTGACGATGCTCACGACCATCCCGGCTGAAACGAGAAGGCTTTGTTTCTTGTAGGCAAGAATTCCCCGATGCGCGGAAAGAAGTGATGTACTCAGTGGTAGTCCGATGCACCACGGAAGCGCTTGTTCGAGTGCAACGCGAATCTCACGGTTTCGTCCATCTAGGTTGAGGACTTTCTCAATACCCTGCATCAGGGCGGGGATCAGACAAATTAAGACCACGACTGCAGATGTAAGGACCCCAACAAAGATTGCAAAGAGCCAGATGCCGCGCTCAGTCGATCGTTTTTGCTTTAGTCTCCCGACCGCAAGCTCCTGAACACTGATTCCCCAGCCACGCAGCTCAAGAACAATCCCAAAAAGCACAGGCCAGACGGCAAGACTGACATAGCTGTCGGGTTTTCCTGCGAGAAACTGGCTAACGACGGGTTGCACGATTAGGCCAAGCAACGATGTGGCAGCGAGAGGCGTATGAAACCGAATGAGCTTACGCATCAGTGTGGATGCGTCACTTCCACAGGAAACATTGGTAACCAACTTCACCGCGGGCTTCGAGACTACCGTCACGTAAACACTCTCGATGAGCACGCCAACCATAATGGCGGTTGCGGCAATCGCTGCTCCACCGACATTTACAGTTCGCGCCATGGTTACCGTGGTCAAGAAAATGGCTGTGAGGCGGAGTAATGTTCCGTGAACGAGGCGCTGTGCTTGTCCTTGATGAATAAGGATGCCTTGAAGGAAGCGTCTCCACCCGATGGCGGCTGACCAGAACAACATTATGCGGAGCGGGTTTCGCGATGCTTCAACCGTCTCCATCGGAAAGCCAAGCCACCCATGTGCCACGATGTCAAGCAGGGGAGTCCATCCGGCGAGAAAAGTCAGAACTGTGCAGTACCAACACAAAATAATGGTGAGTTTGCGGGTTACCGCGTAGGTCTCAGCGGAGTGAACGAACGCGAGGCTGGATGCAAGCAGCATGATCACAGGGCTCTCAATGCAAAGTGAGAGCTGCATCGTCAATCCCCAGGCTCGGAGCTGCCTGGCAGAGTCTGGTAATCCGGCAATCGTGGATGAAAACAATGGTGCCTCAAGCACCATCAGCTGAAACGCTAACGCAAGTGGCAGGTACGCAAGAAAAATCCGCCGAAATGCCTTGAGCATTGCGGCGGACTTCTGCTTATTCGGATGAGTGGATGTCAGCCTGAAACCTTGACCAGAGCAGGGCGTAGGACTCGCCCGCCAATCTTGTAGCCAGGCTGGAGAACTTCAACCACCGTATCGGCCGGTGCACCAGAATCTTCAACCCGCATCACAGCATTATGGAGATTAGGGTCAAAAGCAGCACCATCGGCTTCGATTTGTTCAACGCCATTTTTCTCCAACAAGGTTGCCAACTGACGGTGAATGCCAGAGATGCCATCGCGGAGCTTGTCGATATCCGAAGATGCATTCATGGACTCGACAGCACGGCCAAAATTGTCGACGATTGGCAGGAGACTCTCCATGACACCAGTCAACAAGAAACTCTTCAAGCTTTCGCGCTCTTCATCTGTTCTGCGGCGATAGTTTTGAAATTCTGCAAGCGCTCGTAAACGAGCCTCGTTCGCATCGGCTACCTGTTGTTCCAGATCAGCAATGATTACATCGTTGGGTTGGGTCTCAGTAGGAGTAGTCGAGTCATCAGCATTTGCTGTTTCATCAGGCGCGGACATTGTGTGATACCTCTCAAATGGGATATTTATTGACCTATTCAGAATACCCTGAACATCAGGAAAAGGTCAGGCGCTGAAGCACCTTACCAACGGTCTTTGCGACATGCTTCACGGATGCAATCACTTCTGGATAGCGCATCCGTGTTGGGCCTATGACGCCAATCGTTCCTTGCTGGCTGTTGCCCACGGAATACATAGCCGTAACCATCGAGTAACTCCCAAGGTCACTCGAGCCAAGCTCGGCACCTATGCGGACGGTTGACTCTGTAAGGGCGGGGCCTGCCAAAAGTTCAAGGAGGGCTGCACGTTCCTGCATCAGTGTAAGGAAGTGCCCAAACCGCTCTACATCACGAAATTCGGGGTGCTGTAGCGCAGCTTCACTTCGATGGACAACGACCTGTACACCCGAACACATATCTCGAGCTGCAGTTCTGACATCGGATGAGATGACACTCCAGATAGCCGTAAACGCAATCAATTCGCGCGGGATACCCGGAAGGCCATGGTCGCTCAGATTCGTAAGTGAAACACCTGCGGCAGCTTCATTAAGCGCATCGGCAAGTATCCAGGACTCCTTCGCCGTTAGAGAAAATCCGGTGAGGATTCGATTCTCAGAGCGACCATTGGAATACAGAATGACTAACAGCGTTTGCGTAGATGTTACAGGTGAGAGAAAAATACGATGGATGCTTACGACGCCGGTTGCAGGAGGCGTTGCCAGCGATGGGAGCCCGGTGATGTCAGCGAGTACCTGACAGGATGCATCCAGGACTGCTTCAACGTGATGATCATTGCCTCGAATTCGGTTGTCAACACGATCGATAGTGGTGTTTGGAACAGTAACGTCGCGCATCAGCTGGTTGACGTAGTACCGGTAACCGACATTTGATGGAACCCGGCCTGAGCTGGTATGGGGCTGAACGAGGAAACCGCGTTCAGCAAGGAGGGCCATTTCAGAGCGGAGTGTGGCGGATCGTATGCCAAGTGGATGTCGTTCAAGCAATGCAGCCGACCCAACGGGCTCTGCAGTTTCGACATAGTCATTAACAACAGCCTCGAGAATCCGCTGCTGTCGGTCGTCCAAAGATATAACGGGCTTCGACTGTGACATTGACTAGTCTATATAATAACGATATCCATGCAGTGCGTCAATCCACACAATTGACATCAGTTACCAGCAGCGAGTAGAATAGTGACACTGCAGGGGTGGCGACACCACTTGCTTCGCGAAAAGGAAGGTAACTACAGCCCATGCCTCGTATCCTCGTCACGGATGACGAACCGAATATTGTCCGTCTGATCCAAGTCAACTTGGAGCGACAAGGTTTTCAGGTGGAGACTGCGAACAACGGAGCGCAAGCTCTCGAGAAGATTCGTGCAAATCGACCAGATTTGCTGGTTTCCGATGTGATGATGCCAGAGATGGATGGTTTTGAGTTACTTTCGAACATCCGTCGTGATCCAGCTCTTGAAAACCTCCCAGTCATCATGTTGACTGCAAAGGCTCAGGATCGTGATGTTCTCGAAGGCTACACACGTGGCGCGGACATGTACCTGACAAAGCCGTTCAACCCGATTGAGCTCGTGACGTTTGCGAAGCGTCTCCTGCAATCTGGAGCTGATGATGGACGTACCGTCATCTAAGTAGCGTAACGCTACTCAGTTCTCAACGCCCTGCGCTCCGCGCAGGGCGTTTTCGTTACACGGCAACATTGTCGTAACAGCCTCACCGTGGCCATCAGATGTCCACTCAAGCATCCCGCATTGATCTGTACGATAGAGCTGCGTTCCAACACGTTCAAATCGCTTCATTACATCTATCGATGGATGCCCGTAGCGATTTCGTTTTCCACAGGAGATAAATGCAACTCCTGGACGTGCCCGACGAACAAATTCTGGAGTACTTGATGAATCAGAGCCGTGGTGCGCCACTTTGAGGAGGGAAATGCCATTGAGCTCCGATTGTGCCGACCGTAGAAGCTCTCGTTCACCTTCTGCTTCGACATCTCCAGTAAGCAATATCGACTTATCTTTGTACGTGATAAGCAGAATTACACTGTTCTCATTTTCAGGACTGCGTGTCCCCATGATCGGAGAGAGTGGTGGGCTCATCACAGCGACTTCGACATCTCCGACCAACGTTCTACTCCCGACTGAGACAGCTTCAACAGTTGTTCCCTTTTGTTCGAATTTTTCACGAACCCTTTGTTCGGTTCGACTCCCCTCGAAACCATTCCAATACACACGACCGACAGGTATGTGACGAGCCACAGCAAGCATTCCTTGAACATGGTCTTCATCTGGATGCGTCATAACAACAACATCGATAGATTGAATCGCCTTTGCCCGTAGGACCGGGAGGACGTTGCGATGGCCAGGGTCAATGCCTGCTTCTGTATCACCAGCAGGGTTGCCTCCAGCATCAATAAGCCAATGCTTGCCGTTTGGAAAAGCAACCAGAACGGCATCCCCCTGACCCACATCGATGCAAGTCACCGTCAACGCACGATGTCCACAACCCGCAAGTACAGTAACCGCACTAATGACAAAACATAAAAATATGATGCGAAACATACATACCTAACGTTCGAAACTCATCGATTCCTACACTTTTCTGGAAAAAATCCTGACAAACTTTTGTCATGCTCACTTTTGTTGCACGATTCCTTACCGTTCAAAACGAGGTAACGAGCATTTACGTTAGCGGTTTAGATGGTGACCACGGAATGTAGTACTGTGGCTGCGAAGCGAAGGCACTACCACAGAGCTTTCGTCCAAGCTGTGCAAACCCACCAACTAATCCGACACTTGCAACCACCACCGCATATGGATTCGCGACACCTGTTGCAACATCTGCATATGGAACATCAGCAAGCATGTTGGCGAAAAAAATAAGCGACTGCAGAACGCCATTTAGCAGTGTCCAGACCAACTTACCGACGACTGGAATGTCTCCAATGGTAACTGCTGCAGCACCAATCAGCAGTGCCCACTCACT
>CAIWTR010000205.1 GCA_903915615.1 uncultured Armatimonadota bacterium | reverse complement strand
TTGCAGCCCGGAGAGGAGCACAACGGATGGCCCTCCTAGGGTCCACCAAAGCGTCATCAGGACGATAGCCGGCATCGCCCATGCGACATCGGACAGCCAAGGAACTTCAATCCCGATCGGCCTAAGCAGCGCATTCAGGATGCCGAATTCCTTGTTGTAAAACCATCTCCACAGAATGCCAGCGACGCTGACGGTTAGTAGGTGAGGGACATAAATCGCGGCTCGCCAAAAGCCTTGGCGCTTACCAGCGACGGCATTTAGGCCTGTAGCGATCACCAGGGCGAGCAAAATCGTTGCTGGAACTGCCATCCAGACGAAGCGAAGCGTCGCCCCAAGAGCCTGATGTACATACGGATCGCGGAATGCTTCCGCATAGTTTTCAAAGCCGACAAAGGTTGGCTTGACATTGGACAGCAGCTCCCAGCGGAAAAGGCTGAGCGCAAATCCAAACAGTAATGGTCCTATAACGAAAGCCGTGAAGAGCGTTAGATACGGCGCCGCGAACATCCAGCCACTTGCGCGTGGTTTCATGCTTGATCGCCTCCTGAGACGCCCTGTTTGCGTTGTCGCTCGATGATGCGGTTGATGTTATCCTCGGCGGTCTTTAGCGCAGTGGGTGCCTTCTCACGGCCCCTCAGAATCTTTTCCACAGCAAGTGTGAACTCCGTCAGGTATTCAAAAATGAACGGTACTTTCGGATGGTACTTGACGATTTTGACTTGCTTTGCAAACTGTGCCTGAACTTCCATTTTGGCGAACTCAGGGCTTTCGAGCTGGCTGACACGCGTCGGAATCTGTCCACCAAGCGCCCAATCAAGGCTATTGTTTGAAAGGAAGCGCATAAATCTCCAGGTTGCCGCAGCTGTCGGTGCATCCAAACCGCGGCGCATACAGAGATTATGCGAATCCGCCCACACTGCCTTGGTGTTGCCAAACTGTGGAACGGGCGCTCCGCCGTAATCGAGGTCTTTTTGACGCTGAAGGTCTGCAAGCATATAAATGCCTTCAAAGGCCATCGCCACACGGCCCTGCCGAAAGCCAATCCACGCATCAAAGTTTTCAGGGCTTGGAACCAGAGCATCCTCGATGAGCGAGCGGCCAAACATCAGACCATTCTGATTTTCGGGGCTATTCAGGATGCAGGTTTGCATGTCAGGAGAAAAGACATTGCCACCAAATTGGCGAATGAGGGTGTAGCCATTGGTTTCGAGGTTGGTGAAGACAAAGCCATAGCGCTCGGATTCCTGCTTGGGTAGCTTACGGACACGCTTGCAGACATCGACGAATTCAGCGGTGTTTACCGGTGGGGTGTCAGGGTTCCAGTCAACTTCCTTGAGGAGCGCGCGGTTTGTGTACATCCCCATCGCATGGACATCCAAGGGGATTCCAAAATGCTCACTTTTGTAGGTTGTCGCATCCCATACGCCTGGTTCAAAGTCCGGTTCGGGTAAGCCGTTCTCACTCGCAACGAACGTGTCAAGTGGAGTCGCAAACCCAGCTAAGGCAAAGCGCAACATCGCACGTGTGTGGAGGACAAAGCACTCAGGTGCCCGACCGCCAAGCCCGGCTACGAAGAGCTTGTTGTAAAACGTCCCCCAGTCCATGCGTTGCATGACGACATGAACATCAGGGTTCTCTTCATTGAACTTGCGGACCAAGCCGAGCATCGTTCGGCCATCCGGTCCCGTAAATCCATTCCAAAAGCGGATAGTGGTTTGCTTTCGACCGCCAATCACATTGGATGAACACCCGGACAAAAGTCCAGGAGCGGCGATGAGGCCTCCCAGTGCGGTTAATACTGCTCTACGCGGTGTCATCATTGTCCACCCTCCGTGTTCCACGGCACTCGTTGCCATCCAGCTGGCCAGTGAGTGCATACAGTGCACATTTCATTTACTGGCATTTACAAGCAATGTGCGAGATGTCCCCGACTTAATTGCAGAATGTTGCAATGTAGCCGCAACCACTAGCCGGTGCAAGGATTGTCATTCCGAATTGCCAATGACATGCAGATCGTCTTCGGCCGGACACCGATTGTGGACTTAGCCACACCGGGAACTATTGGTACGGACTTTTACGTCACATCTACAGCAGCAGGATTGATTCAGAACGATGTTGTTCTCATGATGGGCGATTTTGCCTATCCATTTGTTGCTACTAACTGTTTATTCGGAGATTACCAATGATGCTATTTCGCCTCTACGACGTTGGTCGGACTTGGTTGCTTCGCCTGTGTTCTCCCCTCACGGGTGGACCAGATGTGATTGGAATACGTGCCGCAATGGAGCGGCGCGGAGCGAAGTCCCTTGTCGTCGACACAACAGCCGCAGCCTATGCAGACAGCAATGGTCTTCGCTGGTTGATCGCGCTTCAAGAGACGCTAACGAAGTACGGCATCGTGATTAGTATCCTCGCATCCCGCAATAGCAAAGTCCTGCGAAACCTCGAGCTGCTCGGTGGAGCATTTGATGTGACAACGGATGCCCGTCGGGCTTGGTACCATAAAACATGGCTACCGTTTCGCCCACTTCGCAGAAAGCCATTGATGGCTACCGCCTAGTTTTTTACAGGCTTTCCGATGGTTGGGTCTGCGAGGCGGCTCCGCTCACGCTGGAGCCGCTCCAACCGTTTCTGCTCCCGGATGACTTCGCCTGCAGTGATAGTGCGTGGCGCTGGTGGGTAGAGGATATTCAAATACCATCCTACGATTTGCGTACCGTAGAGCATAGTGATAATCGCACCCGCAGCCATAAACGGTACAAACGGCAAGCTCAGCTTCAGCGTTCGACCGTGCTTTGCAGCCATCGAGATACCCGTCACTGCGCCGACAAACGTTGCAAATCCAAGGGATAGCAACGCAAGTCCAGGACCAAGGATGGCTCCAAGGCCGATCGCCAGCTTTACATCCCCGAGGCCCATCCCGCCATGCTGTCCAGTCTCCGCTTCCTTTGCAAAAGCTGCCGCATCATCGTGGGCTGCCTTCGCTGACTTATCAGTGGATGTCGGAGGTCCAAGGTCCGCGGACTGGAAGAAGCGGCCGGCAGCTTTCGCAAGTCCCTCTCCCTGTTCACGGGTGATGAAGACAAAGAGGAGCAATGGAACCACAAACGCAACCAGCGCGAACCATTGAATCAACGGGAATAAGACCACAGCCGAAATGGCACATAAAAAAGCGGGGGCCATCGCGAGGCGCGGAGGATCTGTTTCGTCTGGCTCGGCCTCAGTATCTGGCGATGCGAGATTTTCTTCTCCTGCAGCGCTAGCTCCAGCTTCATTTGCAGCCGCTACACTCGGTACGACTTCTTCTTCATCGAAGCGGAAGTAGCGGATGATACACGCGACCACAGACTCTCTCTCAAGCCTTGCGTAGTAGACAAAGGTCCCCACACTCAGTGCAAACAGGACACCTGCGTATGCAAGTGCGCCCATGATCGCAACCGGTAGCCATCCCATGTAGAGATAACGGCCAAGCGCTTCCTTCAGGGCATCCCCACCAATGAAATAGGCGAGGGTAATCGCCGCGATATCGCGTCCAAATGCAAAGACACCAATGATGATGTTGAGCTCATCTGGGGCGATGAAGTGATCTAAGTCAATAAAGACCAATGCCACCAGGACAGAGATGATCAATGCTTGGAGAACAAAGTCAATCCACGACAGCGGTGAGTTGGTCGCAACCTGGTGGTATAGAAGCGTCCACAGACAGGCCGTCACCAATTCGACACAGAAGTAGCGCCAGCTAATCGGAATTTTACAGAGACGACAACGCCCTCTCAGGGAGAGAAAGGACAGTAAAGGGATGTTGTCCCAGAAGGTTAGTGCGTAGTTGCAGTTTGGGCACGTGGATGGCGGATTGGAGAGATGTTTACCCAGTGGCAGGCGGTAGATGAGCACGTTGAGAAACGAGCCGACAATTGCGCCATAGCCAAAGATGACAGGGTACCAAAACCACTCTGGAAGTGGCCATTCTCCAATACTCACGTATTTATCGTACAATCTCCGGCCTAAGCCGGCATATAAAAATGCCCGGGGCGGATGCCCCGGGCAATGTGCTGTCGTCGAGACGCCAGTTTATTCTTCGTCGCCACCACCACCGGATAGACCCTGGATAAGGCCAACAAGCGGCAGGAACATCGCGATAACGATGTATCCAACGGTCACACCGAGGAAGACGATCAGAAGAGGTTCGATCGCAGCGGTCAGCGATGCAATCGCTGCATCCACTTCGCCATCGTAGAAGTCTGCAATCTTCGAAAGCATTGTGTCAAGCGAACCAGCTTCCTGTCCGATGGAAATCATCTGGATAACCATTGGAGGGAACATCTTCGACTTGTACAAAGGCTCAGAGATCGTGTCTCCTTCACGGACACGGGCACGTGCATCGAGGATGGCATCCGAGAGGACATCGTTCGAAACCGTACCAGCAACCGTCTCAAGTGCCTGGAGAATAGGTACACCGGATGAAAGCAACGTTGCGAGGGTTCGTGAGAATCGAGCAAGCGCAACCTTGTGGTTCAACTTACCGAAAACAGGAATCTTAAGCTTCACCAGGTCAAAGAAGCGGTGCCCAACCTTGGTGCGTCCGAAGAGCTTACATGCAAACCACAACGCACCCACAATCATGGCCACGTAGTAGAACTTGTAAACCATGAAGTCAGAGAAGAGCTTGAGCGACATCGTCATCGCTGGGAAGTCTTCTGCCTTCAGACCAAGGTCAATAAACATCTTAAGGAACTGTGGAACGATGAAAATCGTCAGGAACATAACGATTCCAAGGGCGACCACAGAAACCAAGACCGGGTAGGTAAGCGCGGCCTTGACTTTGCGGCGGAGCTCAACGTCCTTTTCAAGGAACGTTGAAAGACGCTGGAGGGACTCTTCGAGTACACCACCGACCTCTCCCGCACGAATCAAACCAATAAAGAGGTTCGAAAAGGTTCCTGGGTACTTGGACATCGCCTTTGAGAGCATGTTTCCAGCCTCAACTTCGAGCTTGAGGTCAAGGATAATCTTCTTCAGCTTAGGGGACGAGTTCTGCTCTCCAAGGACATCCAGGCAGCGCACAAGCGACACACCCGCGTCAATCATGGTAGAGAACTGGCGGCAGAAAATCGAAAGCTCGGTCAGCTTGACTTTTTGGAAACGCTCCAAGAAAGCAGGCATCGGAACTGCCATGTTGGTCTTGAGACCCTTTTCCTTGGCAGGCTTGATTTCCTTGACAGTGTAACCTTGCTGCGACAGGCGCTGGCGCAGCTCGCTGATGCTAACCGCTTCGCTCGTATTTGTAACCGACTTGCCGTCGGAAGCCGTTGCTGTAAACGTAAATGCAGGCATTCGCGCTACCCTTTCACCAACACCCTAGAACCACCAGATGTATTACCTGTACTGATAGGTCTAGATAATATTGCAGCGGAGGCGCCACGTCAAGCGGTGTATCCCTGTCTGACTACTGTAATGCGGCCCGAGTTCCTATAATTCGTTATCGGAAACTAGGATGCAAATCCCCAGTTACGCAGCGCCGTGATGCTACGTGCAATGGACTCAAGCGGCGTGTGCGTCGAACACTGATCCTGCTCAACAATAAACCCCTGGGCTCCAGCATCGACCGCAGCCTGCAGGACACTTCCCTTGTAATCGATGATTCCATCCCCGACCGGACGGAAATCGCCATCTTCAGACATGTCCTTAAGATGCACTAGCGGTACGTTTCCACTAAGACGCTGTAGCTCGGTAATCGGATCCTTACCCGCCTTTGCCACCCAGTAAAGGTCGAGTTCAGCCGCGATATAGCCATCCCCGCCCGCAAGAACGGCTGCGTACCCGGTCCCGGATGCATCTTCCATTTCAAACTCAAATGCATGGTTGTGGTAGCAAAGCTGGATACCAGCATCCCGGAGCTGCGCACCGGCTGCTGCCAGCGATGCACCGAGTGCCCGCATGTTTTCAATGCTGTCGCGCCAATCACCATCAATCCAAGGCACTGTCAACCTGGATGTCTCAAAGACCCGGCAGAGTTCGATGGCCGCAGGGACATCAGCCAGCAAGTCGGCGTAACCAGAATGCGCACCAATCACCGTCAATCCTCGG
This sequence comes from uncultured Armatimonadota bacterium, assembly GCA_903915615.1. GTDB lineage: Bacteria > Armatimonadota > Armatimonadia > Armatimonadales > Armatimonadaceae > CAIRTT01. The sequence continues at coordinate 1,976 of CAIWTR010000205.1, read as the reverse complement.
GCATCTAACTCGGCCTTGAGCTCAGCCGGCGTCAGGTCATACAAACCCGCAAGCTCAACACCCGCATAACCGGCCTCTGCAACCGCATCCAATGTTGCATGCAAATTCACCGCCGCATCATCCCGCAATGTGTACAGCTGAAGATAGATAGGATTTGCCATTGTCGTCATTGCTCCCAAATCGTTAGTACAGGTGCCTAGACATCGATGTCGCAGGCTTCCGAATATTCGCTAACCATATCAGGCACTAAGCGGGACTTCCATCCCGCAAAAGAAGCGACCAATCACACCGCTACAACACTTCGTCATTTCATGAAGTGATAGACTTTTCTATATGACCGCAACACAGCTGGATAGAGCCCTCAAAGCCCTTGCGGACCGCAATCGCCGTGAGCTGTATATGTGCATCCAACAGTGCTGCGGGGAGGTTGCACTGGATGCATCCGGGGATGCACACACAATCGGCCCGGGGAAGACGATCGGCGATATCTGCTGTCAGCTCAGCGGCGACCGCACGGTAACCAGCACGATCAGCCAGCGTATTAAGGAGCTGCGCGATGCGGAGCTTATCCATGTCACACGCCATGGACGCCATATGCTTTGCTCAATCAATCCAGAAACTCTCATCAGCCTTCAGTCATTCTTCAGTAGCTGTATCTGCCAGACATCCAAGGAAACTCCATGAAACTCCATATTTCACTTAATGTTCAAGACATAGAAGCTAGCACCCGCTTCTATACATCCTTCTTTGGCCAGGAGCCGCACAAGGTTCGGCCGGGGTATGCCAACTTCGATGTCGCAGCCCCTCCGATCAAACTCGCGCTCAATCAGGCGACTGAGCCGCTCGCACACGGGACGCTGAACCACCTCGGGATTTTGGTGGAGTCCCCAGCGGATGTCCTTGTTGCCCGCCAGCGTCTCGCGGATGCAGGCCTTGCCACGATGGATGAAGATGACACCGTCTGCTGTCACGCCCGTCAGGATAAGGTTTGGGCATTCGACCCGGATGGCCATGCGTGGGAAATCTATGCAATCACCGATGACATGACGGATGAAGAGCTGGCTGCACATGCAAGTGAAGCACGTCTCGGGCCCGGAGGCGCGGTTTGCTGCGCTCCAACACCGCCTGTAAAACCGCGTGGTCTTTCCCTCAATATGGCTGGTGGCTGTGATTCTACTTCGGGGTGCTGTTCATGAAAACGGCACTCTTTGTTTGTGTTCACAACGCCGGGCGCTCCCAAGCAGCGGAAGCCTTCCTCAATCACATCGCAAGTGAGCGTGGTCTCCCAATCCGCGGCGAAAGCGCAGGAACCGAAGGCGGTGCGATGCTGAATCCGACGGTGGTCGCGCTGATGCAGACGCGTGGCATCTCGATGGAAGGCCAGTCTCCAAAGATCCTGACGCAGGAAATGGCGGATGCAGCGGACAAGGTCATCACGATGGGCTGCGGCGTCGATGCCGATAAGTGCCCAGCACGCGTTCACTTTACGGATGACTGGGGTCTAGATGACCCAAAGGGCCGCCCCGAGGCGGAAGTCGAAGTGATCCTCACGGAAATCGAAGCGCGGGTCTTGCTGCTTATCGACGAGCTTCAAGCATCCTGATGGCAAAGCTGCAACATATTTTCGGTGCAGAGCTGATCGGAACCGCGATGGTCACTGCCGGGCCGATTGCCTGGGGAATCTGGAAGAGCTCAGGCGGGGTTGGAACACTCCTCGATGCTGCCATCGTCAGCGCACTCCCAGTGCTTCTCGGGATTTTCCTGTTTCGGTCAACGAGCTCACAGTTCAACCCGGCGGTGACACTCTGGCTGCTATTGACTCGCCGTGTAACGGGCGGCGAAGCGGCAGCGGCATTTGCGGGACAAGTCAGCGGTGCAATTGGAATCGCCTTGATGTTACGCACTGTGTCGGCGGTGCCACCTGCCGGGATGACGGTGCCACATGTGTCGGTCCCGACAGGCATCATTGTTGAGTT
>CAIWTR010000204.1 GCA_903915615.1 uncultured Armatimonadota bacterium | reverse complement strand
CGGCGCCAACTGGGCAGAAATCCTCCCAAACTTCCATCTTGGTAGCCGGCTGTACTTCTTCAATCACCGTGTTTGGCATAATGACCCGGACTGTCTGATGCTGCGAAGCCCGCTGACACTGCAGCAGGCAAGGTCGTTTGCGAGCTGGGTCGCCGTGACGGGCTCGCTCAACCTTGTCTCTGAATGGCTTCCGGGGCTCCCGGATGACCGTATCGAGTGCATTAAGCGTTCGATGCCAAATGTGGGGATTTCTGCAACGCCACTCGATGTCTTCGAGACGTCTCCCGCACGGGTCTGGGAGCTCAAGCGTGGGAATCGCCATGTGGTTGGGCTCTTTAACTACGATGCTGCTAAGCCGCAACACATTTCGCTTCCAGTTGAGCGCCTCGGGTTTAGCGCTACCGGAACGGTCATCTATGCGCTCGACTTTTGGACACAAAAGGTGTCCGTCGTCGTTGGAGGCGAGCTCTCCGCGACATTGCCACCATGCGGGAACAGTGTACTGGCGCTCCGTAAAGTGTCCGAACATCCACAGCTGCTCGGTACAAACAGGCACATCACCCAACAGTTCGTGGATGTCCGCAGCGAGTCATTTGATTCCGCAAAGAACATGCTGACGGTTGAGCTGGATGTGGTCGCAAACGATGCGCTAAAGGTAACGGTTCTGCGCCGGACGATGAACGGTGTAAGCAAGCTGAGCGGGTATAAGTTCAGTGTTGTTGATGTGCCAGCGCAGGTTCAGGTTTCGTATGTCGAAGATGGTGATGTGTATCGCTTCTCCATCTTGAGTCCGACGAGTGTTCGCGTCACATTGGAGTGCACCTTTGCAAGGTAGTGGGCATCCGCCAAGACTGACGCTTGTCACGCCAGTGTGGAACAAAGCCGGTTACATCGGGCGCATGATTGCATCCGTTCGTGCGCAAACGTTTACGGATTGGGAGCTGATTATCATCGATGATGGCTCATCCGATGGCTCTCTCCTTGAAGTCGAGCGTGCAGCAGGTGGTGATGGTCGTATCCGGTGGTATTCACAAGCAAATGCCGGGGTTTGCGCTGCGCGGAACAATGGCTATTCCTACGCAACGCCTGGGACGGAGTTTGTGCAGTTTCCTGACTCGGATGACATGTTGGAACCTACGATGCTGGCTGAGCTGATCGCAGCCCTTGATGCCAACCCGCGGGCGGTTTTGGCCTATTGTAAGTATCAGGCTGTCGGTCCGGATGATGAAGACTTACCAACAAATCATCCAATGAGGAAGGTTCGTGTCGGACCATTTGTGCGTCGTCAACCTGACAGCGAACCATTCACAAAACTCGAAAGCATCTTGGCATGGGCACCCGTTTCGGAAGCGATCAGCTTGATGCGCCGTTCTGCTTTTGATCGTTCACCACGTTGGGACATTCGTTTGGGTCAGCATGGAGAGGGTGTCGTGTTGTTTGCAGACTTTGCACTGCGCGGTGACATCATCTATGTCAACAGGCCTCTGTATAAGTACAGACAGTACATTGGACAGAACACATCTAATCTGGAAGTAATTGCCCGGCAAGAGACACGGGTCGTTTTACGTTTGCTAAGGTGGCAGGGCAGTCAAAGCCACATGACCAGCATGAAACGGGCTATTGTGTTTGCTGAAGGTATGGTTCGGGGAATCCGTGGTATCGAAAAAGGAAGAGAACTTCTGTGTAATGGCAAGGTTGTCAGCGGTACCAAGCTAATCATCTCCGGCTTGTCTTTATGGGCCTTGGCTGTATGTGTGCCATCCATCTTACTCATGAAAGTAAGACTAAAATGTCAAGATCACTTGCGGGGCATCGGTGATGATTGGTGTGCAGATAGCTGATCGGATGGTCAGAGTTGCGTGGTGACTTTTATATTTGCGACAGTATCTTGCTGCGTAAATGGTTTTGATTTGCAAGCATCTTCCAGAGGATTCTCCGTCTTCGACTCTTACATTTACTGAAGTATGTCGGCCCTGTGCTTAGTCACGGATAGTTAGAAAACGCATGAATGATAGCAATAACTCATCGGAACCTAATGGTGCGATACCGCAGACACATTACCGGCCGAATATCGATGGCCTTAGAGCCGTCGCTGTTCTGCTGGTGCTGCTGTTTCACGCAAACATCGCATTTCCCGGCGGGTTTGTTGGAGTCGATGTTTTCTTTGTCATCTCAGGCTATCTGATTACATCGCTGATCCTGCGTGATGTCACCGGAAGCAAGTTTTCGTTCTACGAATTTTGGAAGAGGCGGACTCGACGAATTATTCCGGCTTCTGCAGCGATGGTTCTCGTCGTTCTAGTCTTTGGTTTCTTTCTGCTCTTTCCCAGTGACTACCTTGACCTTGGAAAAGTTGCGCTATTCCAAACCGTAGGGCTATCCAATGTATATTTCTGGAAGTCAATAGGCTACTTCAGCGGCGATTCCGATTTGAAGCCGTTGTTACATACATGGTCGCTCGCGGTTGAGGAGCAGTTTTACGTCTTTTATCCCTTGTTCTGTGTGACGTTGCTAAAGTTTGGCCGTAAGCGAACCTGGATTGCAATGGCCATTGTTGCGGTACTGAGTCTCATCTTTGGTGAAGTTGCACTAAAGACGCATAAGCTCGCTGCTTTTTACGTATTGCCATCGAGAGCATGGGAGATGTTGATCGGTGGGCTGGTCTGCTTCCTGCCAATTCCGAAAATCCGAAAAGCATGGGTTTCTGAGGTAACGAGCTGGATTGCGCTCGCAACAATCTTCCTGATCGCTCTGACATACAACGAATCCACTCGCTTCCCCGGCATCAATGCATTGGCACCCTGTCTTGCTTCTGTCTGCCTCTTGTATGTAAGTGAACACCAGCTTACATCAGTACATCGGATTCTCAGTCTGCCGCCTTTTGTGTTCATTGGGAAAATTAGCTATTCTCTTTATCTGTGGCACTGGCCGATGCTTGCTTTCTGCCGATATTGGTTCGATAAGCCGATTACCAAGCTCGAAGGATGTTTGCTACTCGGACTTTCGGCGATCGTTGCATTTTGTTCTTGGAAGTACATAGAAGTTCCGGTTCGTTCGGGCTCTCGATCTTCGAATTTCCGCACAACTTTCATCAAATTTGGGATTTTATTGACATTCAGTGCGGTCACTGCGGGAGCCATCGTGTCGTTCGGAGGAATTCCAAGACGGGTGTCCGCAGATGCTGTCCGATACGCGAATACCAAAAAGTCAATGGACCTGATCTACGAAGTCACGTTGGAAAATGCGCGTATAGGGCTGTTTCCACAGCTGGGAGACAAAAACAGCAACGACACGTGCATCCTCTGGGGCGACAGCCACGCGATGTCAATCGCACCGGCACTCAATAATGTTTGCAGGGCTGGCAACATCAAACTCGTCCAGGCAACCCACTCATCCACACCGCCTATTCTGGATTTTAATCACACATCAAAATATGGACTTAACGAAGGGACGATTGAGTTTAACCAAAAAGTCCTGGATCACATTAAGGCTGTCCAGCCACGCTACGTTGTCATCGCCGGGGATTGGGCGACGTATGCCGGTCAGAGTGACTTTGAATCAAAACTTCTACTTAGTCTAACCGAGCTGATAAAAACCGGCACCAGAGTTGTTTTCGTCCTGGATATAGCAAAACAGGATGTGGATGTCCCGTCGCATTTGGCAAAGAGGGCATTCTGGAATCTGCCCGAAACAACAAGAGGTGTTTCGGATGTACGTCACCGGCAGCGAAATGAACTTGTAGAGGAAGTCCTTCGACGTAATGCCAAAGCAATCGTCGGCATGCAGATATTTGATCCAGCAACGTGCTTTGTTGATGATCAAGGGGTTTGGAGATTTCTGTACGATGGAAAGGTTATGTACCGGGATAGCAGTCACTTGTCGATAGATGGAGCAAAACGACTGGAGCCTCATCTTCGTCGTCTTCTTTCGCATTAGTACAACCTAACCAGTCAATGTCAAGAGAGCTTTGAATCCGTTGGAGTCACTCAACACGATGCATGTAAATCTCCTGTAGTCGCCGCTAAGTTACGTTGGATTGATGAGGTGGTTTTGATATGTCGATGAATTGGGTTGAAAGGATATCGAAGGGCACTGTGAATTGATCGTGACACAGAATCTAAAGCCGCGAATCTCATTGATTACTCCCGTCTGGAACAAAGCCGGATTTATCACGGACTTGATTCAATCTGTCAAAAGCCAAACATTTGATGATTGGGAGCTCATTCTCATCGATGATGGGTCAAGCGATGCGTCACTCGAGATGATGAAGTTGGCATCTATGGGCGATCCCCGAATCACCGTGCATTCGATAGAAAACGGCGGAGTCTGCCGTGCACGCAATTACGGATACGCATTTATTTCGGCTAGCAGTGAGTATGTTCAGTTTCCAGATGCAGATGACTTGTTGGATTCATCCTTACTGGAGACGTTGATTAGTATTCTTGACAGCGACGATTCAATTTCCGCCTGCTATTGTCGCTACACCAGCATTGACATAGATGGACAATCGATCAACACGAGCTACGATAAACGCAAGGTGAGATATGGTCCGTTTTTTCGCGAACAACCAGATGATGACCATCGAACGCAGCTTGTTAGCATCGTTAGTTGGGCTCCGATGATCGAGCCTGTCTGCCTAATGAGACGAGCTGCATTCGAGCACTCTAACCAGTGGGATACAGACCTCGGACAGCATGGGGAAGGTGTGCTGTTGTTTTCCGATATGGCGCTATATGGGGACATCTACTTCGTAAACAAGCCGCTTTATCACTATCGAAAACACAGTGAGCAACACTCAGCTGATGTAGAGAATGCAGGCATCCAACAAAGAAAAGTAACGCTGAAACTACTTGCCTACACGGGTTCCGCGACGAACCAGGTACGGATAAGGGATGCTGTTTTGTTCTTTGAAGGAACGGTACGCAGCCTCCAAGGAATGCAATTCGGATGGAGGCTTCTCCATTCAGGGAATGTCCCTAAGGGCTTACGCTCAATTATCGCTGGAGCATTGCGCTGGTGCCTTTCCTCGCTGATGCCCACATTGTTTATCAGTCGTCTCGAGCGTGAGTGCTATGCATTTCTGCATTTGCAGGGCATCGATTGGAAACCGGCGGACGCGTGGAGACATGGGAGATCGAAATGAAACAACCCAACGTACTTGTCATTATCACCGATGACCACAGGCATGATGCGCTGGGCTGCGCGGGAAACCGCCTTGCGGTCACGCCGAATCTGGATGCCATCGCGGCAAAGGGTGTGCGTTTTACACAGGCGATAGCGACGACGGCAATCTGTTGTGCGAGCCGGGCGGCGATTTACACTGGGATGTACAACCGTCGCAACGGGGTTCATGACTTTGCTACGGAAATACGGCCGGCAGATTTCGCCGATGCCTATTTTGCGCGTCTTCGAAAAGCGGGTTGGTTTACCGGTTATGTTGGCAAGTGGGGCGTCGCGGATAGTAAGCCACAGCCTAAGTCATCATTCGATGTCTGGTCAGGTTTCCCCGGACAGGGTTTTTATTGGAATAAGCATCCAAAGACGGGCCAGCGCATCCACATGACCGACCTCCAGACCGAGCAGTGTCTGGATTTTTTGAAGGCCGTCCCCAAAGGCAAGTCCTGGAATCTGACAGTTGCGTTCAAGGCACCGCATGCTGAGGATGGCCATCCACGCCAATTCGTTCCGCAGGAGCGCTACGAGAGTTACTTGTCCAGTGTGTCTGTGGATGTGGATTCTGGCAGTGATTTTGCTCAGCTACCGGCTCATCTTCGT
>CAIWTR010000203.1 GCA_903915615.1 uncultured Armatimonadota bacterium | reverse complement strand
GCTGGCGACAAGGTCAACCAGTACGTCTGGCGCTCGCTGACACCCGCGGATGCACAGTGCATCAGCCATATCAGTGGTCTCGCCGCGGTACGCAAGGCGCATCCGGCCTTCCGCAGCAATACACGTCTCAGTGGGCCAGCGGTGATCAAGCTGGTTCGGACGGGTTTGCCTGAACAGGTTCTTGCATGGGAGCTGGATGGCACGCATTCCAGCGACCCGTGGAAAGTCATCCGGGTCATCGTCAACCTCTCGCAGAAGCGGGTTGATATTGCGGGGATGGAGCGCTGGCAGCTTGGATACTCGGATGATGCATTGGGGATTCGGGCATCCGCCGGGGCTGGGATGATCTGGCAGCTCGAGCCAGGCGGCACCGTCGTCCTCCACAACAGCTAACTAAGTTTTGGGCGTCTTCTTTTCCGGGCCATCCAGCTGAATCGCCACCAGGATGTCGCTGAGGACATTTACGCCTGAGCGCAGGCGTGCGATGATCCAGTCGACGGGCAGGAGCAGCGGAAGCGCGATGGCTACCGTTTCTGGGGTGAGGCCGGCGGCACCAAGAACCAGGGGCAGGACGATAAGACCGGCTTCCGGGATACCGGCGATGCCCGCGGCGGCGAAACAGGATGCAAGAACCACGGTGATCTGACCTGTGAGACCAAGCGGCATCCCGAGGGCTTGCGTCAGGAAAATGGCTGCCATCGCTTCATAGAGTGTGATGCCATCGTTGTTCAGGTTGGTCGCAATACACGCCGAGAGGCGCGCATTTCCATGGGAAACGCCGAGCTTTTCAAGGCAGCGCAGGGTGATTGGGACGGTCGCCAAGCTTGAGTTGGTCGAGAGGCCTGAGATGACCGCATCGGCGCTCTTGCCAAAGTATGTGGCAGGGTTCCGGCGGCCAAAGACCCAGGCCGCGAGCGGATAGTAGATGAGCGCATGGATGAGCAGCCCCGCGACGACGATGCCTAAAAAGCCGCCAAGCAATGTAAAGACGCTGGGCCCCGTGTTTCCGACGACTTTGCTCACAATCAGCAAGACGGCGAGTGGTATGGCCTTGATCGTCCACTCGAGCATTTGCAGCAGCAGGTGATAGCAGGCGTGCACGGCGCGCTCGAGCAGCTCTGCGCCATCGATGGCCTTTTGCCGGATCGCGCGTAGCGCGGAGCCAAGGAAGACCGCAATCAGGACGACGCTAAGCAGGTTGTTGTAGACGAAGGGACGGATCAGGCTGCTGGGGACGATGTAGGTGATGTTCGGGAGGATCTCAAGCGTTGCGCCGGGGGATGCGGGGTCATCCGACTTCTTGGCATCCGGTGCTTTGGCATTCGTAGCACTGATCAGAGACTGGATTTTCCCCTGCCAGGCCTTACCGGGCTGGAGGGTGTTCATCAGCGTGAGGCCAATCAACATCGCGATGCTGGTGTTGAGGGCACAGACGGCAAGCAGCTTTGGGATCGAGCGCTTTGGAATACTGATGTGGACGATGCCATCAATGATCGCAAAGAAAACAAGCGGCACCGCGAGGGCGCGAAGCACTTGGATGACCAACATCCCGGTCCCGCCCGCCGTGTCCAGCCACTTTGTACGGCCCGGGTCTGGCCCAAGCGGGCTTGTTTTCCCGAGTAGCACCCCGATTGCGGTACCAATCAGGACACACAGGAGGACTTGCAGCCACAGTGGGATAGAAAACTTATTGGGTTTGGATGCGATACCGGTGTCCATAGCGTGCATTATGCGCTACTTTTGCCCGAGCGTACATTTGTCACCAGGCGTCCATTTGTGATGATTAGGGCGCCTTGGTAGCTCGTAAATGAGGATTAGCCGAGGGGCTTGCGCTTGATCTCGTTGATGGCGCGCGGCAGGTTTACGGGTGTTTTCGCCGTCTTGCGGAAGCACACGATGTTGCGCTCAATCTCTTCGACTCCGTAGAGCGTCCCGGTGATTGTCTTCTCGTGCGTGAGGCCAATCTGGCGTGCAGCGCTGCCGTAAGGCTCAACTTCTGGACCCTTCATGGCAACAAACAACCCGCCGCGTTTCACCAGCGGGCCACACCACTCGAGCAGCGTCGGCATCGCGCTCACAGCCCGTGCAAGGACAACATCCGCCTGCTCACGCCACTTCTCATCGCACCCGATGACTTCCGCACGCGCATGGACAGTCTTAGGTGCATCCCATTCGAGGGCTGCATAGGCGGCCTTAATCCAGTGTAGGCGTTTGCCCATGGTGTCGATAAAAATGGTGGTGATGTCCGGGCGGGCCAGTGCAATCGGGACACCTGGGAAGCCGGCACCGGTTCCGATGTCCAAAAGCGTTGCACCTGCAGGGACATCGCGAAGGACACCCATCACGCTCCAGGAGTCGATGAAGTGCTTGAGCGCCATTTCATCTGGGTCGGTGATACGCGTCAGATTGAGAGTGTCATTGCCTGCGAGAACGGTTGCGCCCCACCAAGCCGCCTTTTCGATGACTTCATCGGTGACCTCCACCGGGAGCTGGTCTTCCAGCTTGTAAATGGCATCCCGGATAGCAATGGCATCCTCTGTACGTGGCGTGACATCAATCGAACGTTGGGTCAATGGGAAACTCCTCTAAAACGCATCACTTTGTGTGGGCCGACATCCGGCACATGAAAAACATCCCCTTCTGTCACCCAGCCATTGCGCTCATAAAATGGAATCGCATGGAGGCGGGCGTTGCACCAAAGGGGTGTCGCTTTTGTTTCTGCTTGGCGGCAGACTTCCTGGAGGATGGCGCGTCCGATGCCGCTGCCTTGGTGGTTTGTGTTCACGGCCATCCCGCGTAGCTGCAGGGAACCATCCGGAGCCGCCGCAAGCGTCGCGCAGCCGATGGGATTACCAGCATCATCGGATGCCAATATATGCACGGTTCCGGGGGCGTTGTCGATATCGAATTGTGCGGCGCTCCGTGGCCGGTTGGGGCGGAGGACATGCCAGCGTACATCGATGAGGCGCTGCAGCATTTGGTCATCCGTGACGATTGATACGCGTGCAGCGTCAGGAGCATGGTGGAGATGTACGAGGAGGTCGCCATCTGAGACGGCGATGACGACTGGGGTGCTGGTGATGCGGTTGAGGGTGCCATCCCGCTTGCCGGGGATGAGGGATTCATCCGAAAGCGGCCAGGCGACGCCGCTGGTACGGACGCCGTGGACGGCTCCGAGAGAGATGAGGGAAATCGTCCTGCCGACAAGCGCATCATCGTTAAGGATCAGCCCGCTTTGTGCATGGAAGGTTGTGCCGTGGGAGTCGACGAGCTGAATGCGATGTCGCCGGCCGAAGCTGGTGAGGGTTGAGAGGACGGAGTGCTGGTGGTCGAGACGTCCGCCGGTGCCACCAAAAATCGTGATGTCGGCATCTGGGTGTCGTGTCGTGGCAATCGTCAGGGCTTTCTCGAGATCTGTATAGTCCTGATCGGGCGTATGGATGACATCGGTGCCGGATGCCAGCAAGTAAGCGCGTTCATCCGGGCTGAGGGAATCAAAGTCTCCGGTGACGAGCGTCGGGATGATTTCGTGGCGTAGAAAGTGGCGTGTCCCGCCATCGATTCCGTGGATGATGTCGGCATCCACGACAGCCTTGAGGAGGAGATCCTCCGCCCGGCCGGTAAGCTCGCCGTTCGCAGCCATCACAATCCGTCTGACATTCATGCTCATACCATCCAAGTGTATCCTGATGGACCATCACTGTTCGTATCGCGGCCTGTGTTTGCCTTGGTCACCACAAGGAGGTTGCCACGCTTCCCCCTGAGCAAACCTTATGCGTTGATCGCACAGTTCAACGCATGACGGAAAGCATATTTTTGTTAGGAAGGCATCTGGAGGGGGTGTAAAGGTCTTTGCATACACGCTATTTCGGCAATCTGCAATACACACATTTGAGTATGGTTGTCGCTGTGTATCGTTGGTATCAGGGATACATGGATGCACAACTTAGTCAATCGAAGTCGAAGCGGTCTGCCCCGCGGCCAAGCTGTCCCCATTGTGAAGCGGAAGGCGTGCAGAGATTTGGTCAGAACCGAGGCGGGACGGTGCGGTGGCGCTGCACAGGCTGTTGGAAGACATTTACGCCGACGCCTAATACGCGAACGATTTCCCCGCTGAAGGTTGACATCATAAAGGTCGCTATTGCCAAGGGATGTTCGAAGCACACGATCGCCCAGGCGGTCCGTGTAAGTCCGAAGACGGTCTATCGGATTGCGGAAGGCTGGGTGCCGAAGGGTTACCGTCCGGCTTATTCAAATGGCACACCGTTGCACTTGTTACGCGACCTGGGGCTTGTCGTTAAGGATTAGCAATCGACATCGGCTGAAACCGTAGATGCGGGCAGGCGTGGAAGCCTGCCCCTACAGAACTTCCTTCGCAATCTGTTTCCATGGTCGTTCACAGGACATCCATGGTTATGGGAACCTGGAGTTTTGTGTTTTTGACTCTCGGAATGAAACCAGTTATTCGTAGGGGCAGGCCTCTGTGTTTGCCCTTTTTGCATTACGGTGCTGAGTGATCTGTGGGGAGGCATGAAAGCCTGCCCCTATAGAACATCCTTCGTGATTTGTTCATGTCGTCGTGGAGATGAATCCCACAGCTGTTGGAATCTGGGGTTTTGTGATTTTGACTCTCGTAACGAAACCAGCCATTCGTAGGGGCAGGCCTCTGTGCCTGCCCTTTTTGCGTTACGGTGCTGAGTGATCTGTGGGGAGGCATAGAGGTCTGCGTCTACAGAACTTTGCCAGAGCACTAATCTTCTGCGGACAGCCCTGAACCCTGCCCATACAGGGAAACAGCCAACCGTGTCCTCCCCATAATGGATATCTCAATCATCTTGAATGCACATTTATACCGGGTGACATATGCAAGGCATTCGATAGTAGGTGTAGTTTGACTTGTAATTCAGTTCATGTTACGCAAGAGCACTAAAAACGTTCGAAATAAATAATTCTGATGCTTAACAAGCATTACAAAGATAAATGTACGTAATGAATCACAATCTATGGTTGAAATAGTGGTTTCAATAGGGCATGATTGGTGTGTAAAGCCGTAATTAAGTTAATCTTTCCCTACTGCGTTGATAAATTTCCGGTAGGCGTTGATGTCCGTTCTACTTTATCTGCTGTAAATTGCCTATTGATGTCTATCTTGAGGCTCTGTGGTGCAATGAAGAGCATTCGTGACTGTTGGTCAATCAATATTGATGTCACATCACAGCTTAGTTTTGTGATGTGCATGTAATGGACAATCTTTCGAACACACCCAGGCAATCAAACACTGCATGTTCCAGATGCGCATCGCAGCAATGTGTCCGCTTTGGGAGCAACCGAGGTGGTACGCAGCGCTATATCTGTAAAGATTGTGGTCGCACGTTTACTCCTGATCCTGCCCGGCGTGGAATCTCGCAAGAGCGAGCAGAGCAAATCAAGGCTTTGATTGCAAACGGCCATCCGATCACCAAGGTAACCCGGCTGCTCAAAGTGAGCCCGAAGACGGTTTACAAAGTTATCCGGGCCACAGAACAACCTAAAGTCCCGGAGCAGCTCGAAGACTAACCGCAACGAAACAAAAAAACGGCCCACACAGCGCCTGCGCGGACCGCTCACATCTATCGAAACCTAATCTAACCGCGGGGAGCCGCAGTGTAGGACTTCAGCACACCCTCATCAGACTGGCTAACGCCACCTGGACCCGTAATCTTGACCTCAAGCTTGACCGGATACCCAAGCTGCGGCGCGACGTAGTATTCCGTCTTCGTCACCACACCATCCGACTGCGTATCAATCACTTTCACGACAAAGGTCTCGAACTTGCCTGCCGGAACCGTGACAACCGACTTCTCATGCACTTCCCAAGTCACATTGCTGGTTGTGTCATCCGCATTTGATTTTGTGTAGCTGCCACCCTGACCAACCGCATACGCGCCAGGGAGGAACAAAAATGGATTGGCCTGCTCAAAAATCGGGTCCTCGGAATCCTTGTTGGCCACTTCTAAAACATTGCCATTCGCATCGTAGCCGTACCAAGTGTCAGACACCGATGAACCCGGCTCACCGTTGAAGGAAAGGTTTGTTGTCGCCGTCAACTTGACAAGTCCCGACTTTGACCCAAGGGTCACATTGTCTGTCGCAACCAAAACTGCTGTACCGGAATACGAAAAGTACCCTGTCGGATACTTACTCGACCCCTTTACCGCAAATGTAAACGTGTCCTCGGAAACCATCCGGGTTAGCGTCCCGGCTGCCGGCGTTGCTGGCGTGCCACTGCCGCCACCACATCCAAATGTCAGCGATGCGAGTCCTGCTATTGCGGCAATGAATACTGATTTTCGTGTCAACATTCTATTCTTCTCTCCAAGTCGAAACTTACTGCCTTTGGCCCATCGCATAGCCCGGAATGCCATCAAACGTACAGAGGTTTTCTGTCTTGATGAAGTCGTATCTAGAATCTACTTCGTAAATACAGAACCGGCGATTTTGCTCGTCTCACAAACAGTCAGTCTAAACTTACTGCCCTTGGCCCATCGCATACCCTGGAATGCCATCGAAGGTACACAGATTCTCCGTTTTGATAAAGTCATACCCCGCATCCGCGACGCGGCTAAGCAAGCGAATAATCTGCTGATGCGTGACACGTCCCGTCGGCGTACTCGCCTCAAACCGGCACCGCCAGTGGTCAGCAAGAAAAGCATCCGATGCCGCATTTGGCCAGACCGTCAGACCCCGGTTTGAAATCATCGTTAGACGAAGGCCATCGCCATCGGTGAGCTGCAAATGCTGCGCAAGCGTCGCTGGCTTATCACCGCGCCAGTGGAAGAAGACATCCACACCCACCAGCTCCTTAGGCAATGCCGGCGCACGCTCCTCACGGACAATATGCGCAACCTTGGCAGGGTTATTCACTGCCGCATAGGCAACAGGTGTCAGGATCTCTGGAAGCTGACCAAGGCGGGAAATGACTGCATCCGCAAACGCCGTCGTTCCAACTAGCTCAGCGCTCTGACCATCGACGTAAATGTCACCCGTATGGATGCCATCCTCAATCGTCCGCAGCCATGCATTCTGGATCTTCGCTGCGACATCCGGCTGGCCGATATGCACCAGCATCATCACCGCCGCGAGGAGGAGGCCACCCGGGTTCGCGATATCCTTGCCTGCGATGTCTGGCGCACTGCCGTGAATCGCCTCGAACATCGCGCCGCTCGCGCCAATATTCGCACTCGGCGCAAGCCCGACGGACCCCGCGACCTGCGCAGCAATATCACTGACGATGTCGCCATAGAGGTTGCTCGTCAAAACCATGTCGAACTGCTCAGGCGTATCGGCGAGGCGTGCAGCCCCGATATCGATAATCATGTGCGAGCTCTTGATGTCCGTGTACTGCAGCGCAACTTCATCCACAACTTTGTGGAAGAGACCATCGGTCATCTTCATGATGTTGTCTTTAGTGAAGGTCGTGACAGCCTTACGGTCATGGGCACGCGCGTATTCGAAAGCAAAGCGCGCGATACGCTCGCAGCCCGGGCGGGTGATCAGCTTCAGGCACTGAACACACTCATCCGTTTGGCGGTGCTCAATACCGCCGTAGAGGTCTTCCTCATTTTCGCGGATGATGACAACATCCATTTTAGGGTGACGGGTCCTTACAAATGGTGCATAGGCAACGCAGGGACGCACATTCGCATACAATCCCAGGCTCTTACGGAGGGTCACATTGAGACTTTTGTAGCCACCGCCCTGCGGCGTGGTGATCGGGCCTTTCAGGAGAACGCCAGTCCGGTGGATGGATTCCCACGCATCCGGTGCGATTCCGCTTGTAAAGCCACGCTCGTAAACGGCCTTGCCGACCTCGATGGTCTCGAGGTCAAGCTGAGCATCCGCCGCCGCTAGAATTCGAAGTGTCGCGGCCATGATCTCGGGCCCGATGCCATCCCCATGTGCAACTGTGATCCGTGTCTTTTCCATTTGTTCTTCCTTCAAGCCTGCCACATCATGGAAACAGGGCTCCGTTTTCACGTGCCCTGCTCCGGTTACTCTGATACTCAAAACAACTTATCTAGATTTTCGGTATCCATTTACGAACTCTTCAACGCCGTTTTTGACCGCCTTTGGAACCGTGTTCCGGATAAGACGGGCACCGCTGTCGGCTTCGGCGAAAATGAAGTTCTTGCTGGATGCTTCCGTCTTCTTGCTGGCGATGATCGCGCGCTCATTCACGGAATCGATAATCCATGTCCGGCAGCGGACCTTACCCACAAGCTCCTGATCTTTGGTGACCGGGGTGAACTGGCGGACCTGCTCAACATTGTCAATCACCACAAAGACCACCAAATGTGCGTTCAGCTTCTTGCCAACCTTGTAGAGCGTTGCGCGGTTCCAATACTCTTCGTTGGTGAGGTCAATCTCGTTGTCAATCAGCATCCGGTGGACGGCTTGACCCGCGATGACATCAAAGCCGCGCTCCGAAAACACCTTTTGCAGCTCCTGATCACCCTTGACGGCTTGGTCGTAGCGCTGGCGCTCATCCTTTTCGCCACTGCCATTGATGACGGGAAGCACCACGACTTTTGTGTCCTGCGCGCGCAGCGGGAGACCGCCATAGGATTCGCGTCCGCCATTGTCGACATCAGGTCGGTCCTTAGACTTCTTGAGGCGGATGTCGACGCCATCCTGTTCTTGAGGATGTGAGGTCAGTGCAATTGTTGCCGTGCAGGCGATTCCGAGCAACGAAAGCGCTGCTGCTGTGCTAATGAAATGCTTGTTCATAGTCATGCTCCACTATTTGGTACGCACCACGCGCGACCAGTGTGACACCGGAGTTATTACAGCCACTGTACGGTGTAAGTTCCAACCAATTCGTTATGTGTGTATCACGATATGGTTGTTGTAAGAACCCTTTTACTACGCTGGATGCCGCTTCAGAAACGAGAAAACGGTGTCCAGTCAGGTGCTGACAAGCGGTTCTTCATGCCGTGCTGCGACGATGTACAAAGGGCTACGCATTCATCGGAGTGCCCGGTCAGCTTGGCGTTGATTTGCATCCACGCTAAATCTGCCGCGATATCCTCTGAATCTATGACCCTTTACTGCGATTGGTGCCGCTCCGGAAAAGCATCCGATATCCACATTCATCACCACGATCTCGAACATGGCATCCCGCCGATCACGGACAATCAGCTCTTCTCCCGCCTCTGCTACGAAGTACTTCAGGCAGGGCTGTCATGGGACATCATTTTAAAGCGGAGATCCGGTCTAGATGCGGTTTGGCTTAATTTTGATGTCGAGACCATCGCAGGCTTATCGGATTCGGAGCTTGC
>CAIWTR010000202.1 GCA_903915615.1 uncultured Armatimonadota bacterium | reverse complement strand
GCGTTGTGCATCTGTTGGAGATGGGAGCATATCTCCGGCTAACTGCTCAATCGTAAATGCTTGGAATGACTTATCGCTATTGAATGCGTTGATAACGTAATCACGCCACGGCCACATCGTCCGCGGGCGATCCTTTTCGTAGCCATTCGTATCGGCATACCGGGCAACATCCATCCACTTACGCGCCCAGCGCTCGCCATAACTTGGGGCTGCCAACAGCTTGTCGACCTGACGCTCATAGGCATCCGGTTTGTTGTCTGCGAGAAAAGATGCAATCGTCGATGGGGTTGGAGGCAGCCCGGTGAGATCGAGGGAAACGCGACGAAGTAACTCTAACTTCGTTGCTTGTCCAGCAGGTTGAAGGCCAAGGCGTGTTTGGCGTTTACGTACAATGGAGTCAATAGGGTGACCTGCTGTTGTTGGCAGCTTCGTGGCTTGTGGAGGGATGAAAGCCCAGTGTTGTTTGTATTGTGCTCCAGTAACAATCCACCGCTCTAGGAGTTTAATCTGTTGCGTGTTCAGAGGTTTATTGGTTGTGACAGGGGGCATCAGCAGAGCACCCGTCGCATGCACTCTCTTCGTCAACTCTGACGTGAGCGGCTTTCCGGGAGTGATTGCACGTTTTCCACTTGCGAGCAGCTTAGTGGCACCTTCGAAGGTGTCGAGACGCAAACCGGCAGCTCGTTGTTTGTCATCCGGACCATGGCATTTAAGGCAGTGATTGGAGAGGATTGGCCGGATGTCGCGGTTGAAGTCAATCGGGGACACACTTGGTTTTGGCAGAGGGCCTGAAAATGTCAGCAGGCCAAAAACGAGCGAAAATGTGATTCCAAAAATCATAGTCAATTGCCGATGCTCCCTAGGTGGGTATTTCCGCATCGATGCAGTGTAAGTCCTGCAAAACTCTGCAGAACTTACACATTTAGACTAACTTATTCGGGATTAGGCACCAATCGCATCAAGGATAAGCGATGCTCCTCCGAAGATTCCAGCATCATCACCGAGCTCCGCAGTTACGATTGGACAGACATCGACCATCGTCCTGATTCCGTTGGCTCGTGTTGCTCTTCTGATTGGGTCGAGGATGAGGTCACCCGCACCAGCAACGCCGCCACCAATGGTGATCATTTCTGGGTTCAATAAGTTAATGATGGACGCGATGCCAAGACCAATGAAGTAACCTGTTTCATCAAAGGTTTCGATCGCGACTTCATCGCCAGCAAGTGCCGCATCTGAAATCATTTTCGGTGTGAGGAAGTGCCAGTCTTGTTCCGCAAGAATGGTCTTGCGTCCCGCACTGATTTTCCGTGCACACCGCTCAACGATTGCTGAGATTTGTCCCATGGCCTCCAGAGAACCAAAGGCCGCTGCGCCACCACGGTTGCCGGCGGCGATGATGATATGTCCAATTTCGCCGGCTCCGCCTGTCGCTCCGGTCCACAGCTTCCCATCAAGGATGATCCCGCCACCGATCCCGGTGCCAAGGGTAACCATCACCATGTTGCGAACTGCTTTACCCGCGCCAAAACGAAACTCGCCGAGTGCTGCGACATTGGCATCATTACCCATCAAAACCGGTAGTTCTGTGGCAGCGCTGACTTTCTCCGCCAGGGCAACATTGAGATACTGCTGGCCGTTGTCGTAGAAGTTTGGAGCCCACAGCACATGCGTTCCCTGAGGATTGATGTGTCCTGGAACACCGATACCGAGTCCCGCAATTTTGTCTTTGGCGACACCGGCAGCTGAAATAGCCTGTGCAACGGCATCCGCTATTTGAGCCACGGTTTTTTCAATGCCTTCCATCGCATGGGATGGAGCACGGCCGCCACCAAGAGATTGTCCACTTCGGTTCAGGACTGCGGCTCTTACATTCGTCCCGCCTAAGTCAACGCCGATTACAAACTCCGCTGCGCTATTCCAACTCAAGTTCTGCCT
>CAIWTR010000201.1 GCA_903915615.1 uncultured Armatimonadota bacterium | reverse complement strand
GTCGCATTAATCGCACGTGGGCGCAATACATTCCTCGATGTTAGTAAGCGCATTGGATTACAAGCCGCAGCAAGTCGTGTAACGGGCATTGCTCCCCAAGATTTCGATAATGATGGTGACAGCGATTTGTTGATACTTAGCGACTCGGATGGGTCATCGCTGTTAGAAAACCAAGGCCGGATGCGCTTTACCAACCTTGGGGCAAGATCCGGGATTCCGCTGGATACGACCGGGGATTTCCAGCAACGCTACGGAGCAGACTGGGCCGATATCGATGGAGATGCCAAGGCAGATGTCGTGATAGGTACCGGGCTTGACCAGCTATCAGCGCTGTATAGCAATCGTGGGAATGGTTTTTTCCTGGATGTCGCCCCGATGCGCGGTTTGTTGGCGAGCAAGCGCAGGCAAAGTGCTGGCATGTTGTTTGAGGACTTTGATGCGGATGGTCACATCGATTTGTTTTCTGTAAGCGGTCACTACCAGAGCAACATCGACATGCTCAAACCCGGCGTTACGTACCGTCAGCCATGTTTGGTCCTTGCTGGGGAAGCCGGCGGGACATTTGATGATGTCTCCGAGCGCGTTGGCGTCGGGGTGCAGCGACCACTGACCGGACGCGGGCTGGCTGCATCGGATATCGACCACGATGGCGATGTCGATGTCTTGGTCACTGATGTCGAAGGTCCGGCGCGGCTCTTTGAGAATGTCTCACGGAGTGCGGGAGGTGTGGCAACCGTTCATCTCCAGCGCAGGAAGGGCTCGGCTATCGGTGCGGTTGTTCTGGCTGGTGGGCTGCGCCGTGAGGTGCAAACGGCACGCGGATACTTATCGGCATCATCCGAGGATGTCGTGATTGCATTTCCGGTCGGTAAGAAGCAGCTATCGATGCAGGTGAAGTGGCCAGGTGGCGGAACAGAGACCTATCAGGTCAATGTTGGAGCATCCCAAACACTGGTGGAAGGGCGTGGCACGCGATGATAAAGGTCAGAGCGGATGTGATTGCGGGCATCGTTTCCACGCTGGTTCTCTGTGGTGCTAGCGGTTGGATATGGTGGAAGGAGCCGCAACGGCTATCGACAAGCCAGCTGATGGCCGCGGTTTCCAAAGACCCAAAGAATGCGGAGGCATTTACAGAGCTTGCTAACCGTCAGGAGCATGACAAGCAGTTTGAGGCTGCGATGCAGAGCTACTTGGGGGCAGGCAAAGCCGGGATGGGAGCTAACTCATATGCGAAAGCTGCCCGTTGTGCCCTAAAGGCTGGCAAGTTTGGTGATGCCCAGAGCTATGCCCGGGATGCGGTTGACATGGATGCTGGTTCTAAGGTGGGGACTGCTGCGACGATAGCCGCTGGCGTGTTTGTTGAGCTTGGTGATCCACGAACCGCATTGTCCAGCCTGCCTGATGCGAAGCGAAGTGTGCCGTTTGAGACGGATTACATCCGGGCCAAAGCACTTTTAGCCCTGCAGCGCTATCCGGAAGCGTTGGAAGCCGCAGAGGTTGCTGTTCTTGAGCCCACGAGTGGCCGGATGGCGGTTCTTGTCCGAATTTTGCGTGAATCCGGTGATACGGAGGGTGCATATGAGGTCGTGGATGCGTATGGAGACTCTGCGGATGCT
>CAIWTR010000200.1 GCA_903915615.1 uncultured Armatimonadota bacterium | reverse complement strand
GAATTCACTTGTGTCACGGGCATCCCGCTGCCATTCAAACAGCTGCTTTCGCAAAAAGGCCATCTTGCGCTCAAAGTCGTTGTTCCCAGCGACCGCGCCATCCCCTTTTTCTTTGTAAGCCCAGTGTGCAGCAATCCCAAATTCGCTGGTCTTGTGCATCTCCCACGTTCTGATCTGAACTTCAAGCGGCTCGCCCCGTGGTCCGTAGACCTTGGTGTGGAGCGATTGGTAGCCATTTGACTTCCGCTTGGCGATGTAGTCATCGAACTTCCCTGGAATCGGGAGGTAGGTCTCGTGGACTAAACCAAGCGCTGCATAACAGTCAGGCACATTGTCAACAATGACACGCAGCGCGATCAAATCGTAAATGTCAGAGAGGGGAATCTCCTGCTCATTCATTTTTTTATAGATGGACCACAGGTGCTTTGGCCGTCCATTGATTTCGACTTCCAGCGTGCCCTGGTCAAACGCTGCCCGCAGGGTGCTGATCGACTCGGCAATATCCGCCTCACGGTCACGGCGCGTGCGGGCAATCTGCTCGGTTAGATGTTTGTATTCGACAGGCTGGAGCGTTTTGAAGGCAAGATCTTCGAGCTGCCACTTCAAATCCCAAATACCGAGGCGCGCTGCAAGCGGTGCATAAACCGACAGCGTCTCTTCAGCCATTCGCTGCTGGCGGTCTGGTGCAAGCCCGGTAATGGTCTTGAGGTTGTGGAGCCTGTCCGCAAGCTTGATGACCATCACCCTGAGGTCACGCGCCATGGCCAGCAAAATCTTGCGTAGGTTTTCGGCACTCGAGCGTGCTTCATGGGGACGCTTTTTGGTCGTGCCAGTGACAGGACTCTTGGAGGAATCCTTGTCCTTTTCTTTTGCTGCTGCCGCTAGATCTGGTGCCAAGCGCTCGAAGTCGGCTAGTTTTAGTTTGGAAACACCATCCACCAGCGTCGCGATCTCAGCACTGAATGCCTCTGTGAGGTCAGCCTTGGTGATCTCACAATCCTCAATGACATCGTGGAGGAACCCGGCCGCCATCGTTGCCGTATCCACCTCAAGCTGCATCAGGATTCCCACAACCTCAATGGGGTGGGTGATATACAGCTCACCGGATTTTCTCCGGTGGGCTGAGTGTTTTTCGAAGGCGTAGTGATACGACCTTAGCAGTAGCTCACGGTCAATAGACCGGCGCGTTGCTGCCTGATCGATAATCGCATAGGCACGTGCGTGCGCGGCTGCAACCGCATCCTCGCTCAGATCCTGGATATCAGGAGCCTGTATCGGATGGTCAGCATCTGCATCGGACATCGGAAGACCTACCTGGACTGCTGCTCTGAGATGCCATGGCCGGAGGACAAGTGCTCTCCGAGTGCATCCGCGCTTGGAACCTTCCCACCAAAGTCTGTTCCGAAGTCACGCCACGCCGCATGGATGTGGTTGTTGTTGTTCTGGGTGCAGTCATATTCAACGAGGAAGGACTTACCCTGAATGCGGTAGTAGTGGCCCTGTCCAGGTTCCATTCCACCCATCCACGCAAAAACAACGTTCTTCCAGCCTTCTTTGTTGATGGCCGCAAGGCGTGCCCGGCTGATTTTGTCGGATTGCGCCGCTGCATAAACCGCAACCAGGTCCTTAAGGGCCTTTTGCTGGTCTGCATTCAGAGCATCAAATGGAATGCCCGCTTCCCCCTGGCGCATCGCTTCGCGGTTTGCCGCAGTCAGGATGTCCGCTGGGGCTTTGTCGCCAATGACTGCCTTTGCGGCCTGCTCTGCCGACAGAGACTTGACAAGAGCCCGGCCATTGTCTTCTTCCTTGGGGAGGAGTCGGAAGCCAGCCATGTTCTGACCTGCTGGGATACGCGCCGGGTTGCTGCCGAAGAACTGCGGGGTGCTTCCGACGACCTTGTCACCTTCCATCGTCCAGTTCAGCGTTACG
>CAIWTR010000199.1 GCA_903915615.1 uncultured Armatimonadota bacterium | reverse complement strand
TGTGATTGGTGGGCATCAGATGCCCCCGGCGGGTGATCTCCAGCCTAGCGCGGCCGAGGCAAATCAGCTCGCGGATTGGC
Source organism: uncultured Armatimonadota bacterium (assembly GCA_903915615.1). GTDB lineage: Bacteria > Armatimonadota > Armatimonadia > Armatimonadales > Armatimonadaceae > CAIRTT01. Next base: position 2,071 of record CAIWTR010000199.1, on the reverse strand, counting down.
TTCAGACCAACCTTGCCGCCGCCGAGACCGCAAAGCGTTCAAACCGGGTTGTGCTGCGCCGGATGAACCGTGCTGAGTACAACAACACTGTCCGGGATTTGTTGGGTGTGGATTTCCAGCCTGCGGACAGCTTTCCGGATGACCCTCCGGCGGGCGGTTTTGACAATATTGGAGAGGCCCTGACGATTTCGCCGCTGCACATGGAGCTGTACTACGCGGCGGCGCGGCAGCTTGTGGATAAGGTGTTTGTCGAAGGAGCGCAGCCGAGCGGGTTTAAGTGGCACTTTGAGCCTGAGGAGAACAAGCTTGGGATGGACCAGTACCGCGTAAAGCAGGGTGGGTTCAATATCATTCTGAATGATGGCGCTAACCCGACGGGAAATGGCTTTACGCGTGTACATCATGCAAGCTGGGATAAAGGCGTCAACTTCCGCGACTTCCGCGTGCCGGTGGAAGGCGAGTACATTTTGCGCTTCCGAGGGGCATCGAGAGTGCCTGATCGCGCTGCGGTGTTGGCATCTGCTGAGCGCATTTTAGGAGCCCGGCGGGACCAGCAGACCCGCGAGAATCCCAAGGGCAAGCAGTGGCATGACCAGCAGTACGAAACGGATTTGGCGCATTTCCGTAGCCACCGGATGTACACCTACGGACCAGCGCGGGTAAAGGTTACGCGTCACCTCGGGAGCCAACCGGATGTCATCGCTGAGCTCGATGTCCCAGCAGTTGAGGCCGCACCGGGCATCTATGAAATCCGAACTCGGATGACGACGCAGCAGGCCGGTTTTGATATCGACTATGCCTATGACATCCCAGCCGTGCTCGAAAACAACTGGCTGCAAAGCCGGGATAACTTCGCGCGCCCGGAACTGATGGTGGACTGGGTTGAGCTCGAGGGTCCGGTGTATTCGGCGTGGCCGCCGAGGAGCCAAGCGCAGCTGCTTGGCGCGGGTGGGGATGCGCCTGCTGATGAAACCATCGCGGCAAAGCGTATCCTCGAGCGGTTTATGCCGAGGGCTTATCGGCGCCCTGTAACGCCATCGGAAGTGACGCAAAAACTCACGCTGTTTACAAAGAGCCGCCCGGGGAAGAAGAACTTTATCGATGCGATCAAGGTTCCGCTGACGGCAATTCTGGCCAGCCCGGATTTTCTGTATCTGACCGAACCGATTTCGGATACGCAGGCATCCCGTGCCCTGAATCCCTATGAGTTCGCGAGCCGCCTCTCGTATTTTCTGTGGTCGAGTATGCCGGATGATTCCCTCATAAAAGTGGCTGCGGATGGCTCATTGCTCAAGCCTGGTGTAACTGCGTCGCAGGTCGACCGGATGCTCCGTGACCCAAAGGCATCGGCGTTTGTCAAGAACTTCACCGGGCAGTGGCTTGGACTGCGCAAGGTCGGCGCCAACCCGCCGGCACATAACCTCTATCCCGAATATGACCGCCACTTGGAGACATCGATGGTCCGTGAGTCCGAAGCGTTTTTCGCCGAGATTCTGAACCACGATCTGGATGTTCGTAACCTGATCAAGTCGGACTTTGTGGTGATTAACGAGCGGATGGCGCGCTTTTACGACATCCCGGGTGTCAAGGGAGATGCCTTCCGCCGTGTGGCGGTTGCACCCGAAAGCCACCGCGGCGGCATCGTGACGCAGGCGAGCATCCAGACGATTACATCCAATGGGACGCGGACATCCCCGGTTACCCGCGGTGTTTGGATTCTCCGCACATTGCTCGGTCAGGACCCTGGTTTGCCGGTTGCAAATGTCGGTGAAATCGCCACAAAGGTTCCGGGCATCGACAAGGCAACGGTTCGCCAGCGCTTGGAGATCCATCGGAAAAACCCTGCCTGCGCACGCTGCCACGACAAGATTGATCCACTCGGGTTTGCGCTTGAAAACTACAATGCCTGCGGCGAGTGGCGTTTGCGTGAGGGGCATGGCTACCAGGGTCGGATTGAGAAGAATGATCCATTGATAGATGCCAGCGCAAAGATGCCGGATGGCGCAGCAATCTCGGGAGTCATGGGTCTTCAGGACTATTTGATGAAGAACGATGCTTTGTTTCTCAGGAC
>CAIWTR010000198.1 GCA_903915615.1 uncultured Armatimonadota bacterium | reverse complement strand
GCACTGGACTCTGGTGCAAAGTCGCCCGTCATCGTGTTTGTGACAGATTCGTACAACGATGCGCCGCGGGGAAATCCTGATGAGCTCGCAAACTACGCCGCTTACTACGATAAGGGGGGCGATCTCGCAAAGATTGCAGCATCTCCAACCGGAAAAACCTATCGTAAGGATATTGCCGAATACGCTGCCCGAGGTGGGAGAACGTTTGGTTTTGGGGTTGAAGTAGATGCCGTTTCGCATCGCCCGGTGGAACGTAGCCCAAAGGACATTTCAACGCCAAAGCCAGATGTCAAACCGGTTGCACCGACGAGTCTTCCTCCTCCGCCATCAGATGACCCTATCTGGCCATACCTCTTAGGAGGAGCGGTGATTATTGCCGCCGCGGGAGCCGTGTACGTGCTCAAGAACCGCAAGCCTCTTGCCGTAAGCATTGAAATGGGCTCTCGTAGTGGCCGCGACCTCGTGTTTCGCGGCGGGGATGCTGTTGGTATTGGCGGATTGGCCGCTGGATGCACGCAGACACTGCCATTTCCTGGAAATGCTGGCGCCATCGCGATGCTGACGCTCGATCGGGGAGTGTTGGTTGCAAAGCCAGTCTCTGTGGCAGGTGCGTCCGCTTTATGGGTTTTGTCCGTCAATGGTGTTGATGTAAGCGGTACATCCTCTGTGCCGGTACGGGTTGGGGACACATTGCGCATCCGGTCTATCGCCGGGGATACTGAAACTGTTGCTGAATATCGCTGGAAGGTTGCACCTGTCAGCTGGGAGCGTGGAAGAACGTGATTCGCCGAATAATTGTCCTGCTTGCTGTGATTATTGTCATTACCTCAGGAGTGTTTGCGCAAGGTGCCGCGCTCACAACTCCCGGTAATCAGGCATTACCAAATCTCTACCAGACTGGAAAGCGCTACACGCTGCGTCTGCAATATGTGGATCCTAAAGGCGATGATGTCACGAAGGCTGTGTTTCATGATGAGTCGAGAAGTGGCAACATCGATGTTCCGATGAAGGCCATTGATGGCTCAACTGCGGATGGCGCAAGCGTGACATGGGAAGTAAATGGGTTCGAAAAAGGAGACCACAAGGGTTTCTTTGTCGTGACGACCGAGACTGGGTCGACCCGCTATCCCCAAGCTCCCGATACGTTCTATGAGTTCAAAGTACATAGCGTTGTTGACAAATGGATTGTTGTCGGTGTGTCAATCGTGCTTTGTTTTACGCTCGTACCATGGGTCATCTACACCGGTGTTAGAAGCATGAACCGCCGTGGCAGTCCATCGAGTGCCGCAAAAGTCGGCTTGATGGTCGGGGCGCTGGGTGCCCTCGCGATGTTTGTTTGGCAGTTCCTTGGTATCTATGACAACCCGCTGATTTGGATCCTGGCAGTCGTTGTGTTCATCGTCGTTGTCGTAGGCGTACTTGCCCGTCGCTAGGTAGACGATGTCGTTCCGGATGCGTGGCAGGGATTCTGGTTTCCACAGCGAATTTCGTTAGTAGTTTATGAATAATTTGTCAGATTCCCACGGCATCCTTTACGGACACATCCGCTCCGCGATGTGGAAGCTTGCACTGCCATCGATTGCAAGCGGCCTCCTGATGTCAGCAAACAGCATTGCTGACAAGCTGTTCATGGGCCGCCTTGGTGTTGATGCCCTTGCCATCGTGACGGTAGTCCATGAAATTCGCCTTGCCCTGATGACCATTCTGGTTGCGTTTTCCGTCGGCGCTGCCGCCATTATCGGACGTGCAATCGGTGCTGGTGATAAAGCGGAAGCCGCGCAAGCCCTTCGCCAAACCGTGCTGGTTTCCGGTGTCGTCGGCAGCATCATCGGGGGACTTGTGGCGCTCTTTGCACCGGTAATCCTCCACATAATCGGCTACCGCGGCGAAGCATCAAGCTTTGATGAAGGCGTAGCCTACCTCCGCTGGTCGATGCTTGCGGTTCCATCGTTGTTCACCCTGATCATCGGCAACACCGTTTTCGGTGTCCTCGGAGAATCCCGCCGCGCACTGCAAGTCATTTCTGTCGCCGTCGTTCTGAATATCCTCTTTGATTACATCCTGATTTTTGGTATGTGGGGCTTCCCCGAAATGGGAGTGAGTGGCGGAGGTGTCGCTCTCTGTATCAGCCAGACGATTGCGACCATCCTCTTCCTCCTTTTCCTGCCGAGGACACCCCTTAGTGGTGCTCTGCATGGGATGTGGCTGCCGGACACGGGCATGCTCCAGCGCATCCTACATATCGGATTGCCGGCATCTGCACGGCAGGCTGTCGTCGCGCTAAGTGGCTTGGCGATTCAGGCGTTGCTCTTACGGACGCAGAGCGGGTCCGCCGCCGGAGCCGCGCACGGCATCGGGGTCCTCGTCGAGTCTCTCGCGTTTCTACCCGGCAATGCATTTGCATCGACTGCCGGAACCTTTGTCAGTCAAAATCTAGGAGCCGGAAATATCCAGCGTGCCAAGGATGCCGCAGTAATATCCGTTGGACAGGCCGTGCTGACGATGACGGTTGGCGGTGTTTTGTTTGGTCTGATGGCGGGGGGCATTGCACATTTGATGTTGCCTGCCAGTGCACCGGAAGCCGTTGACCTTGCGACGCGCTACCTTCAGCTGATGGCCTTTAT
>CAIWTR010000197.1 GCA_903915615.1 uncultured Armatimonadota bacterium | reverse complement strand
TGGCGATGCCGGCAGCACCGCCCGGGTCCTCCAGGTGCAAACAAAGACGCCTCTCTACCTCCGGCAGGCGGCTTATACATCTTACGTTTCAGGCGCATGGGGACCCCCGATGACCTTTCGCAGGATGGCACCGCTGCCCGCAAAGTTCACTCTGGGAGCTGACTTAGATACGATCAAGATTCTGCGCTTCGATGGATCGGAACGTGTCGTCTACATGCCGGTTGAGACAACGGGCATCGTCGCGGATGTCGATTCAAACATCGCTTGGGCCCCGGAAGAAAGCGGCCCTGTGATCACGGGCCCAGATGCGTCATCCGAGTACGCAATCACCATCGCCAGACCCGATGCCAAACGTCCGCAGGAAACTGTTCTCGGTGCGGAATCCATTGTTCAGCAGGAAGCATCCCTAGATATCCCCGATGACCTGACGGGTCCTCTGGAGCGCTTTGTTGCGCGTAATGGCATTGATGCTGGCTACACACTTGAAACTGCCAATGCCGTCGTGGCCGCGCTTCAAAGCGAGCACGCATACTCACTAAACTTCTCGCCGAACCCGGGTGATGCACTTGCATCCTTTTTGGATTCCCCCGGCGAAGATGCACATTGCGCCTACTTTGCCAGCGCAACGGTGATGATTCTTCGGCATCTGGGCTATCCCGCAAGGCTGGTGAGCGGGTTTTTCGCGCATGAACCTGCTGGGGACGGCATCACGGTGCGCGGACGGGATGCCCATGCGTGGGCAGAAGTCCATGTCCCTCAGAAGGGCTGGGTTTTGATCGAAGCGACACCTGCTGCTGGTCTGCCATCGGGTGATTCGGACAGCGTGTCCTGGCTTTCGAGGCAGTGGGAAAGAATCACGGATGCTATCCGGGCACTAAGGTCAGAGCTCGAACGTGGCAATCTGGCATTTGTCGCTGTGCCTGCCGGGTTTGTCGCCATCATTCTGGGCACTTCTTTCTATGTAAAGCGCAAACGCCAACAGGGTCTAGATGTCATAGACAAACGCTTTGGCGACTTTGTGCGTGAATACAACGGCCTCTGCCGCAAACTTGGCATTCCAAACGTCGGTAATGAAACGCTGGTTCATCACTTCAACACGCATGTCAATGGTATGGATGAAGCAATCCGTGACGAGGTACGTACTTTTGTCCTTCTCTACGAGCAGTGCCGCTATGGAGACGCATCCCTTGATGCAAACATCATAGACAACCTCCGAGCATTACGTAAGCGAACCCGTAAACATTGAATCCGGCAGGCGTTAGTGCTAGACTTGGCGCATGCGTATCATTCGATTTCTGACCCAAGCCGGGGAAACCCTGCATGGCATCGCGACAGATGCCTCTCTGACCTCTGCACGTGTGCTTTCAGATGCTCTCTGGAACGGTGGAACCGAAACGGGGGAAATCGCACAGGTTGCTTCGCTCCTCGCACCCGTTGTTCCAGTGAACATTTTGTGCATTGGCCTCAACTATAAGCGTCATGCCGAAGAGAGTGGGATGCCCGTGCCCGAGCGGCCCCTGCTCTTTATCAAGGCGACATCCACGCTGCTCGACCCAGCTGCCAACATCGAGCTTCCGGCCATCTCCGATGAAGTTGACTACGAGTGTGAGCTCGCGATCGTTATTGGCAAGCGTGCGAAGCATGTCTCTGAAGAGGATGCACTTGATTACGTCTGCGGCTACACGTGCTGTAATGATGTCTCTGCGCGTGACTGGCAGCTTCGCCTCGACAAGCAATGGGCACGCGGGAAGTCGTTTGACACATTCTCGCCACTCGGTCCATGTATTGTCAGCACCGATGAAATCCCGGATCCAAACAACCTGGCAATCTCGACCCGCATCAATGGCGAGACACTTCAGTCCAGCCATACATCGGACATGATCTTTAATGTCCGCCACATCATCAGCTACCTTTCCCAGGGCCTGACTCTGCTTCCGGGAACCGTCATCCTGACCGGAACTCCTGAAGGCGTAGGAATGGGACGTACACCAAAGCGCTGGTTGAACCCAGGCGATGTCTGCGAGATTGACATCGAGGGAATCGGCGTGCTCCGCAACACCTGTGTCAGCGAGGTGGTGGCATGAGTGCACTTCGCCTCGATGGCAAACATGCAGTTGTAACCGGTGGCGCAAGTGGCATCGGACAGGCGATTGTCGAGCGTCTTGCTGAGTTCGGTGCGCGGGTTACCGTCCTTGATCTCAATGCACGGGATGGCTTTCCGTTTAGGATTATCCCGACAGATGTCAGTAATCCTGAGTCAGTTGCCGACGCCTTTACTGCGATCGATGAAATTGCTCCAATCGACATTCTCGTTTGTTCAGCTGGAATCGGATTTGTTGGCAATATTCTTGGGACTACGCCTGAGAAATTTGACCAGCTGATGGGCGTGAATGCGCGTGGAGTCTTTCTCTGCTGCCAGCAAGTCATCCAGCGTCTGACAGACACGGGCCGCTCGGGAGCCATCGTCAATATCTGCTCAATTGCCGCAAAAGTCAGCCTTGCCGAGCGTTTTGCCTACAGCGCGACAAAGGGTGCTGTCCTGATGATGACGAAGTCCATCGCGCAGGATTACATCCATCAGGGAATCCGCTGCAACTGCGTCTGCCCGGCGCGTGTGCATACACCGTTTGTGGATGCCTATCTGGCGAAAAACTACCCCGGACAGGAAGCTGAAAAGCTGGCTGAGCTTAGCGGCGCGCAGCCAATGGGCCGGATGGGAAAGACATCGGAAATCGCATCGATGGTGCACTACCTCTGCTCGGAAGAAGCATCGTTTATTACCGGTGCCGACTACGATGTAGATGGTGGCACATTGGCGATGCGCTAGCGGGTGGCGATTCCATTCACAGTAACGTTTTTGGGTACCGGGACCAGTACCGGTACCCCAATGATCGCCTGCCCCTGTGCGGTCTGTCACTCTACTGATCCGCGTAACCGACGGACACGTCCATCGGTGCTCATCACGACACCCACCGGACGCATTCTCATCGATTGTGGTCCTGAGATGCGCCTGCAGCTTCTTGCGGCGTATGTCCCGAGTATCGATGCAGTCCTCCTAACGCATGCCCATGCAGACCACATCCATGGCTTGGATGACCTGCGGCAGTTCACCTTCTCTTCCGGAAATCCTGTGGATGTTTTTGCATCTGCGCAGACGCTCAAGCGCGTCACACACGTCTACGATTACTGTTTCAAAGACACGGGACCGGGCGGCGGGAAGCCGCAGCTGCATCTCTATGAACTAAACTATGGACAAACGATTGGCCTCGCCGGCATCACTATAAAAGCTACACGGCATATGCATGGGTCATTAGATGTCACATCGTTTGTCATCGGCGATCGCTTTGTCTACTGCACCGATGTTAGTCTGATTCCCGAGGAAACGATGGCGGAGTTTGAAGGCAAGGATGTCGTGGTTGTAGGTGCGGTGCGACCAGACAGTAAGCCGCATGCAAGCCACTTTGTCCTCCCCGAGGCCCTCGATGTCCTGAATCGCCTCGCTCCGCGCCTCGGACTGATTACACATATGTCGCATTCGTTCGAGCATGGAACCGTTGAAGCGCAGCTCCCGAAAAATCGGCGACTTGCTTATGATGGCTTGATTGTGTCACTGTCTGAACACGGGATTTCCCTCGCAGGTCCAAGCGATTCTGATGCTTGATTGCCGATAGAATCATCGTATGGAAGCCGATACTCCTCCAGATGTTGCATCGTCCATTTTTGCAAAGATAGCCAGTGGTCAGATTCCCGTGCAGGCGGTTTATGAAGA
>CAIWTR010000196.1 GCA_903915615.1 uncultured Armatimonadota bacterium | reverse complement strand
CGATTTCCCATTGAACATCGGATGTATCCTGCGTCTCATCCACGAGGACATGGTCGTACGCCACCTCGTACTTGGTGCGGATACTGGCATTTTCACGCTGAAGCATCCAGCACTCGAGGAGGAGGTCATCAAAGTCCAAGCGCTTGCATGGAACCTTGGAAAGGACATCGTATTCCTTCTGCTTCGCCATTTCGTAACAGCGCCAGAAGCGGGCTGTGTCCACGATGGCCGGCTTTTCCCAGTCCGGGTACAGGTACGCGAGGGCAGTTTCGGCCTCTTCAGCGTACTTGCCCATGTTCTTACAGGCTGAGACAGCAAGCAAAGCCGTCTTACGGTCCATTTTGATGTTTTGGCAATACGGCGGGGATGGAAGCTTGTCGTTTACCCCGGAGCGTCCGAGGATGGCGCGGACGGCCCTCTCCTGCCAATAGTCATCCGCGATTTCGAACTTGCCCTCTTTGCCATAGAGGTCGGCCCACTCCCGCTTTACAATTCGCAGTGCGTGTGAGTGGAAGGTACCAATCCAAATGCCATCGAGGACCTCAGGGCCGACGAGAGCCAGTAGGCGGTCCGCCATGTCATCCGCCGCACGACGGGTAAATGTCGCGACCAGAATCCTCTTGGCTGGGACGCCCTCGGCGAGGAGGCGTGCGATGCGCCGGATAAGAACTGTGGTCTTTCCAGACCCGGCTCCCGCAAGGACGAGCGCTGCCCCGGCATTAAACCGAAATGCCGTTTCCTGACTAGGGTTTAGGCCTTTGGCAAGCCCCTCAATATCGATGTGGCTGACATCAACGGGGGTTTCAGGAGGGGTATCGGAGACCATGCGAGCACGCAGAATACCGCATCCTGCGTGCCCGTGTAGGGTCAATTCTTAATTCAGTTTCGTGCAGGTGGTGGAAAGACACAATCTGGCGCAAGCCGGACAATTATGACATCGGCGTCAAATGAGCCATCCGATGAAAGAACACCCTTCGCCGAGACTGCATCCCCGATCGCAATGCCGCCAAGCGTCCCAAGTTTTGGACGTCCGCCCTGCCCGAGAAGGACTTTATCCGTACCCGACACGTGAATTTTCACGAGGTTGCCAGGGGTTGCATGATTGGCTTCCCGCGGCTTGATGGTCACAATACCGGTTGCTTCATCGATGTCCATGACGATACCGCCGATGTGGTCACCGGCAATAGCTGTGTCATCTCCAGGGTGGATTCCATGATTTCCACCGGGATTGGCACCGCCCATCGGAACGATGTTGATTTCTGTTGCAGTCAAGGTCTTGGATGCATCATCGTAGCTGCCACGAACAACGACCTTTTGGCCATTAGCGAGAGATGCATCTGGACCATCCGGACCAAGGATGACGGTGTTGGCATCAAAGGAAACGTTAATGCTTGAGCGCATCCCCGGCTTAGGAGCGGGAGGCAGCGGGTACGGCTGGATCTGGACCGGAGGGCGGTTGTCACTACCGGTCATCACAAACGATGTCGGCGTTAGGTTCGAGACCTGACCGTGGTTCGCAAAGCGCTTGAACTTGCCTTCAAAGCCGATTGGCGGCTCAGGGACGATACCGACTTTCAGCTTGCCACCGGAAACCTCGAAGGATGCCAGGTTGAAGTCAACAACGAGCTGGCGGTTAGTGGATGCCTTGAAAGGGACGCGGGTTGCGGATGTATGAATCGCGAGGCCGCCACCAACAGTCGTCGATGGGCTTGATGCAACCTGAAGTGTGGTGCTTGTACCGGATGCATCCACAAGGGTGACCATATCAAAGTAGGTTACGCGGATGTGGGTATAGCGGGTGTCGGCCAGCTGGATCGAACTAAGGAGCTCGGCGGTGTCCTTGAGCGAAACAATGTCAATGGTCTTGCCTGTTGTGGCTGAGTAGACATCCGTGAAGGTCTTACCATCCCCGATGGCGATGCTCTGCAGCGTTACCCAGACGTGGGAGTATTGGTCGGCGAATTGGTCGGTGACGTAAATGTCAACTCCTCGCGTTGTGGCAGACGTCGATCCGCCGCCGCCGCAGCCGGCCATGATGCCGAGGGTCAGAACCGATGCGACTGCAAGCGCAGGTGTCCAAAGTGAAACCTTCATACTGAGTGCCTCCCGGGCGTGGTGATTACGCGACAAAAGCAGCGTACATCCACAATTGCATTATTCCTTAGAATTGTGAATGTCAGATGAATGCTCGTTTTACGGCAAATGCCCCTAGTGGTTCTGTCGCCCCAGGGCAGAAATCTGAATCACGATGGCATCGAGGCGCGCATCCGGATCAGGCTTTTGCAGCACGCGGACCCAGAGCCGGCGCCCAATGGAGATATCTTCAAACGTTGCAGGCGAAGCCGGCAGGCTTCCAGAAAACCCATACGTGGTCTGGTCACCCACGCGGAAATACAACGTCCCATACGCTTTGCCATCGGTGGTATCGCTTACCCGTAACTGAAAGGTCTTTTTCGCGATATCGAGACGCACAACGGTTCCGCCGATTGTGATTTGCTCAGGAGCTCCCAATTCGAACATCAATGTTGGTGTAAACGCCTTGGTATCGGTATCGATAGTGCCCTTGAGGATGCTCGGTGTTTTCAGGAATTCCAACGTGGATGTCAACGCGTACGGAAGGCT
>CAIWTR010000195.1 GCA_903915615.1 uncultured Armatimonadota bacterium | reverse complement strand
TTGCCACTCCAACTGGATGCCCTCACCACGGCGTTTCGTACCGTCTTCCCCGATGTCTACCTGCCGCAGGCATTTGCATCCACAAATGTGTTTCTCGACTCAATTACCTATGAGGCGCAGCGCCGCGAACAAACAGGGGTCGTTGAGCCCGTTTGTGTTGTTATCGATGAACTCCCTTACCTTGCGGATGTCGATGCTGGTTTCCTAACCGCACTTCAGCACTGGTGGGATGACAACAAGCGGCGACCAAACATCAAGCTGTTCCTTGCCGGATCATGGTTGTCCTTTATGGAGCGGCAGGTTTTGGATGAGCGTGCCCCACTCTACAACAGGCGTACTGGAGCAATGCGTCTCGAGCCTCTTGATTACGCAGAAGCTGGCCTGTTTTTTCCAAACTACACCCCCGATGAGAAACTGGAGACATATGCAATTCTTGGTGGGATGCCATCGTATCTCGAGCAATTCGATGCCGATCGCTCGCTTCAAGACAATCTGCTGCTGACAGTCTTTCGGTCCAATACATACCTTGCCCAAGAGCCGGAATGGTTGTTATTGGAGGACCTTCGACGAGATGTGACGTATGGTTCGATCCTTCGTGCAATCGCAAGCGGTGAGCGAAAACCAAGCGATATCGCTAGAGCCATCGGCAAGTCATCCGCGCAGGAGATCAGCGTACATCTCAGCACTCTGCAGGATTTGGCATTGGTTGTGCGGGAGGTTCCGATTACTGAGAAAGGGCAGGTTCGGTCACGGAATTCGCTGTATTACATCTCCGATCACTACCTGAATTTCTGGTACCGATTTGTCGATCCAGCCAGAAGCCTGATTTCCCAGGGGCTTGGTGGTCAGCTGTGGATGAATGATATTCAGCCGAAGCTTGCTCAGTATGTTTCAAAGCCGGCATTCGAGTGGGTCGCACGGGATTATCTCTGGCGGGCGCTACGGATGGGCATCCTTTCAGGCCATCAACGATTTGTGGATGTTGGTACGTGGTGGGGCGGAGGCGATATCGAGATAGATGTGATGGCGGTAAATGCAGACCGGCAACCCTTAATCGTCGGGTCATGCAAGTGGACATCGTCATCGGTTGGACTGGCAGAGCTGGATGTTCTACGCCGTGATGTTACACGCGCTGGTTTTGACACATCGGGATTACACTATGCGCTCTTTTCCCGCTCTGGATTTAATCAACCGCTCCTGGACTATGTGACTGAACATCCAGACGAGAGGGTGATGCTGGTTGATGTCGAGCGGCTGTATTCGGTTAGTTAGATGTACACAAAACCTCCCCTACGCCGAATGGGTGAGCTGTCCAACGCCTGGCCATACGATCCAAATCCTCCGCGTAGGGGCGAACCGCCGTGTCCGCCCGCGCAGGTCATCGATGCAGCTTGAATCCATTCAGCTGTCTGGTGGCTAGCCGCATTTCAAACAACCACTCGTAGGGGCAGGCCTCTGCGCCTGCCCTGGTTACGTTATGCGATTGTGTGACGAGGGCAGGAATGGAAGCCTGCCCCTACAGGAGTTGGATTAATGTTTGCGTGACGAATACGACAC
>CAIWTR010000194.1 GCA_903915615.1 uncultured Armatimonadota bacterium | reverse complement strand
TGCGAGCCGGATGTTTAGCTCTTCGCAGACGGGAACGAGAGCCGCAAGGACGTAGTGGATGTGCTGCCACATCGCGGCCTTGTCGCCATAAATGTCACTGAGGTGGCGGAATTCAGCTTCCGAATACCCCTTGCCCCAGCCGGGAAGGTAGAGGCCACGGCTGACATCCATGCCTTCCCATTTCTGCTGGTCAAAGGCGAGACCGCGTACGCCATTTGGATGTTCCCATGCGAGGTCTGTGCGGCTCCAGTCGAGTGCCATTAAGTTGTAGGTCACTATCAGCTCAGGCTCATCGGAGAAGGCAACGCGAAGGTTACGCAAAGTCTCGATGGTCGCCGCAATGTGCTGGTCCCGCTTTGGACCACCAGTCTTCATGTCATCCGACCAAAAAACGCTTTCGAAGGGACCAATCCGCAAGCCGTGGGCATCTACATTGGCACGAAGTGCTTGGATGGCATCGAGTTCCCACGTTTCCCCGGGTGCAAATTGATCTAAATGTGTTACAACCTGGGGCTGCGGCGTCATTTGGCGAAGCCACGTCAGAGGAACGCGATCGGCTGGCCCGTACCAACGAAATGCGGTTTTCATGGTCAAAAGTACCACTCTTTTGATGGATGTAACATCTACATGCATCACTTCGGATTGATGAACATGTCCCTGTCGTCAAGAATGGTTACATTCAAATTCATAAGTTAACCGTGGTGAAATCAGGCAAATTCGCTGTTCTTTGCTTCTCCACTCTTGGCTAAAATGTGCGCAACAGGGAGCTAGCCCTGCAAACATTTCAACATTATGAAGACTGATGAAGCAGTGATGCTTCAACAGAAACGGAGGGTTGCCATACAAGATCGTGTTCGGCTTGGTTCATTTGAATTATTTTCTACTCAGCTACATGCCGGTTATGGCCTGTAGCTTTTTTTGTTTCGCACTCTCCCATTGGCCGGCTGCGCATATCAGACGACGTGAATTACGCATAGAAACATGCATAATATTAACTAGATCAATAAGTTAACAATAGTGAATCCCGGTAATTTACCTCGTTTCACATCTGAGAATACTTCTCTATACTGGGCATGTCAGTTGTCCAGAACTGACGAAGATGGTGAATGTTGGTGGCATCATGTGCATCCCAACTACGCATTGTTTCCAGACGATGTAACGCCTAGTGTTTGTCAGATTGATTCTTTTCCATGGCCGCTCCGGATGCTAAATGCACCGGGGCGGTTCATTTTAAACCACAGTCAAAGAGTGTGTATGTATCCAAGCCGGACTGCCACTCGTAATCTATCAACGACCCGCCCAGCCACTCGTATCACAACGTTCACCACTCTCTGAACACAATTGGGTGAACGATGCGTACACTCCATTCCCTGAGCCCCGACATCAGCCGTACAATCCTAACGTCATGGGAAACATCAAAACATCCGTTATTGGTTACGGCTTCGCCGGCAAGTCATTTCACAGCTATTTGGTCACCCTCGTACCGGAGCTTGAGCTGCATTCCATCGCAAGCCGGGATGCCGCGACACGCGAGCGCATCGTGGCCGAGCGTGGCTGTAAAGCTGTCGAAACCATTCAAGATGTCTGCGCTGACCCGGATGTCGACCTTGTTATTCTCGCGACGCCAACCGCCGTACACGCCGACCAGGCCATCGCTGCGCTGAATGCCGGTAAACACGTCGTCGTCGACAAGCCTCTGACACTCACCATGGCCGAAACTGACCGGATGATTGCTGCAGCCCAAGCAAACAATCGCATTTTGTCCGTGTTCCAAAACCGCCGCTTTGATGGCGACTACCTCACCTGCCGCAGCATCATCGATGCGGGCTCTATCGGGGATATCCGCTGGCTTGAAATGGCCTGGCAGGGCTTTGGTCCCGTCAATGGCTGGCGCGCCGATGCATCCCAAGGCGGTGGCCGCTACTGGGACCTCGGCGCCCACCTCGTAGACCAGGCACTGCAGTTCTTCCCCGAACCTGTCACCAGCGTCTACGCCCGACGAAGCTATGACTACGCAGACAGCGACACCGACTCTGAAGCCACCATTGTCATCACGTTCGAAGGTGGCCGCACCGCCGTCTGTGACCTCTCTGGGAACACCGCTTACTCCAAGCCGCGCTTCTGTCTCCACGGAGCGACAGGCACATTTGTAAAGTATGGCGTTGATCCGCAGGAGCTGGCGATGATCGCCGGGGCCATCGATGGCGGCATCGAACAGCCAGAGTCCTACGGAAAAATCTACACAGGCTCCAGCATCACCCCGGTCAAGACACAGGCCGGCCGCTGGAGAGACTACTACGAGAACATCGCAGCAGCCATTCATGGAACCGCACCCCTCGCCGTAAGCATGGACAGCGTCCGGAAATCCATGCAAGTGCTGACCGCAGGAATCGAAAGCGCAGAGTCCGGCAATGTTATCCATTTCTGATACCGTTGAGCGGCAGAAGTCGATCTGGGAGCTGCTTGGAGGCACGGATGGCGGTGCGCCCGATGCGTTCGCCGAGCTCGTTGACCGTTTCTACGATGGCATCGAGAACGATCCGATTATCCGCCCGATGTATCCGGATGACGACATGCCGGGAGCCCGTGAGCGCCTCGCCCTCTTTCTCATTCAATATTTTGGTGGCCCGGCCATCTACTCGGAGCAACATGGTCATCCAAGACTACGGATGCGCCACTCTCCCTACAAGGTTGACACCAAGGCTGCGGATGCTTGGTTGACCCACATGGACAAAGCTCTGGAAACAACGCCGGCGTTTGCGCCGTATGTGGATGGAATGAAAGAGTACTTTCACCACACCGCCTACTTCTTGCGTAACACTCAGGATTCCCAATGAAAAAGCTTGCCCTAACCCTCATCCCGTTGCTGATCAGCATTACGGTTGCTACGGCAAATCCGACATCCGATGCCAAATCGCTGGTCAAAGGCTTGGATAACATGCTCCAGCGGCGCTTCAAAACCAGTGAAGATGGCCGATTTGGTATCTCTCGGATGCCTGTTCTCTCCGGGCACGAAAACATTCTCGTTAGCACGGGTCGCCCCACCGATGATGAAGACACCCTTGCCTTCGTAAAGCGCGTTCAGGCATCGGGTAAGCCGCTAATCGTTGGCTTTGCACACATCAATCACCGACAGGCTGATACATCGATGAAGGCAGAGAAGCCAGGGAAAATTGAAGCGATTATTGGTTACAGGGATGGCAAGTACACCAACCTCCGGGCCGTTCGCGGAGATGATGGCCATACACTTCTAAAGCCATTCATCAAGCCGATAAATGATCGGTTAAAGGACATCGAGGCTGGAACCAGCTTCGAGATTCCATCGAAGACCGCCTACGTCGCCATCCGCCCAGTGGTCACAGACCGCTCCTGCGTGCAGTGCCACGCCGGTGTGAAGGAAGACCAATCTATGGGAGCACTGGTTTACATCGTGCCCTTCGAAGTGGCCAAGCCAACACCAGCCACACGCAAGAACTAAGCTCCGTCAGACACGCTCGTAGCGGGTGTTGCGGCGCGCCGGTGTGTAGCCAGCATCCGTGATCAGCCGCTCCATCTCGGAAATCGGCACCGCAAACGTACATCCAGCGGCTGACACAACGTTCTCTTCCATCATCGTCTGGCCGAAGTCATCCACGCCGTAGCCAAGCGAAATCTGACCGATTTTCGGACCTTGCGTGACCCAGCTGGCCTGCATATGCGGGAAGTTGTCGAGCGCGATACGGCTGATGGCAATCGTCCGGAGGTAGTCAAAACCACTTGCGCGAAGGCCGCCAAGCTCAGTCCCATCCGGTTGGTAATTCCACGCAGCGAATGCACGGAAATGCGCCGGGCTGTTATTCATCGAAATGTCCTGAAGGTCCCGCAAGCGCACAAGGTGCTCGACGCGGTCTTCAAAGGTATCGATACTGCCGTACATCATCGTTGCTGTCGAATAAATTCCGACGGCGTGAGCGGTTTCCATGCAGTTAAGCCACTCATCGGCGGTGTCTTTGTATGGGCTGATGAAGTTACGGACCCGGTCGGTGAGGATTTCTGCGCCGCCACCAGGGATGCTTTGCAGCCCCGCTACTTTGAGCCTCGTCAGCGTCTCGTGCATGCTGAGCTTGCTGATTTTGGCGATGTAAATGAGCTCGGCGGGTGAGAAGCAGTGGCGGATGATGTGTGGGAACTCATCCCGCATCCATGAGAGAAGTTCTTCGTACCACTCGAGCTTGAGCTTGGGGTTGAGACCACCCTGCATCAGCATTTCAACACCACCAACGGCCGAAAGCTCGGTCAGTTTCTGGTGGATTTCTTCCCGTGTGAGGACGTACGAATCAGGCGCATTCGAACCTGGCGTACGGTAGAAGTTGCAGAATGAGCAGCGCACCCAGCAGATATTGGTGTAGTTGATGTTGCGGCTGACGATGTAAGTGACATCGTGGCCAGGAACGAGACGCTGGCGGACGACATCGGCGAGCATCGCGAGGTCAGCGAGGTTTGGGTGGTGGAAAAGCCTTAGGATTTCATCCGGTGATATCCGAATATTGTCAAACACCTTGTCGGCGATATCGCTGATATCACTCTCCGGTCCCCGCTTGGTGAGTGTGGTCGTCGGAAGTGCGGTCGCCGTCGTCATAGTCCTATCCTTTTCCCCTCGAAACGTGCTTTGTTATACCCGTTTTGCTCGCGGGCTTGCTTCCAGCGTGTGATGGATTCGTTGGGAGTGCAGCTCAGTGAACATCAAAGCAAACTACATTCTGATGATGAAAACCGATGCGTTCCGTAACTCTATCTGGAACTTTTTACTATCCAGTAAAGTTATTTGAGTTATGATAGCAGTACAGGAGACATTTACATGGTAACTCTACGTCCATCCCTTGAGCGCGGCATCGTTGACCGCGGCTGGCTTAAAGCCCACCACAGCTTTTCCTTTGCGAACTACCAGGATCCAAAGCATGTCCATTTTGGCCCGCTGTTGGTCATTAACGAAGACCACTTCGCGCCGACGCGCGGCTTCGGG
>CAIWTR010000193.1 GCA_903915615.1 uncultured Armatimonadota bacterium | reverse complement strand
GGAACAATCGCGTTGATACGTTGAAATTCAGTACCAACAAAGATGGCAGCGGCACAGACAAGCGTCAACAGCAAAACCCACCAACGCCGTGCGCGGAGAATTCTAAATGTCGACCAGAATGTCGTGTTCTGCGTCACTTTAAGCTGCCATTTCCGATTTTGTCATTACACCCTGCCCACGTGATGTCGACATATACGGAGGAAAGAAATCTGCAGAGATTGCAGCTGCATCCGGATTAGCCATGACCACAGCATACTCAATGAAGTTCTGCAGCTCACGAATGTTTCCTGGGAACGAGTGCTTATTCAGCGCATCCTCAGCATCCTTGGTAAACCCATTTGCAAACGAACGACCATTCTCGGCAGCGATTCGCTCCAAAAATGCGTTCGCCAATAACATTACATCCGCACCACGCTCACGCAGCGCTGGTAGATGAACTGGCACGACGTGGAGGCGATAGTAGAGATCCAGACGGAATGTACCATCTTGAACAGCCTGCCAGAGATCACGATTCGTAGCGGCCACAAGGCGGACATCCACTTTGACCGTCTTCGTACCACCAATACGGCAGATCTCACGCTCCTGAAGTGCCCTCAGAAGCTTGACCTGGGTAAGAGGTGGAATATCTCCGATTTCATCGAGGAACAACGTTCCACCGTGCGCTAGCTCAAATCGACCAGGCTTTGCTGTCTGGGCACCCGTAAAAGCTGATTTCTCATGACCAAAGAGTTCGGATTCCAGCAATGAATCCGGTAGCGCAGCACAGCTTACAGCCACAAAAGGCCCCGCAGACCGTGGGCTAGCTTCATGTACCAGCTTAGCCGCTACTTCTTTACCCGTGCCAGATTCTCCAAGTAGCAAAACGGTCGCTCTGTTAGACTTTGCTGCACGAACCAGATTTTCAGCCAGATGCCTGGTTACGGGTGAGTCGCCCAACAGACCAGACTTTCCAGCAAGCAGCATGGCATCAGATGGCGCGATGGAAGTAGACTTGCTCCCTCTGCTAACGGCGAAGGCTGGGGTCGAGACCGCCGGGGATGGTGTCTCAGATTTCAGGACACGCTTTACCGTTGCCTTCACTTGGTCAACATCAAATGGCTTTGTGATGTAATCGAATGCCCCAAGGCGCATCGCTTCAACCGCACTTCGCACAGTTCCATGCCCGGACACCACGAGTGACTTTACGGTCGGATGGAGCTTACGAATACCATCAAGGACCTGTAAACCGTTCAAATCTGGCATTAGGTAATCGGTGATCACCAAGTCCAAATGTTGTTCAGCCTTGGCTTTTTTAAGAGCATCCCGGCCACAATCGGCAGAAATGATGCGATAACCATCGGCTTCCAGGACTGCTCCCAGTACACGCCGCAAGTTTGGTTCATCATCAACCAGCAATACCGTTACATCGTTCATAAATCGTTTCCGTACTTAGTTTCGGTATCAGGGTCCGGGAATATAAGGGTAATCTCGGCTCCGGAATACTGGGAAATTCCAACTTCCATGCGAATGCCAAGGATGTCTAGGTCTTGTCGAACCTGTGCGAGTCCAAGACCAGTTCCACGCGACTTGGTCGTATAGAAAGGCTCAAAAATCCGTTCGCGCAGCTCAACAGGTATGCCAGGGCCATTGTCACCAATGTGAACAGTGATGCCATCTGGGGTCATCTCAACCATGACATCCACCTGCGGCTCACCGTGGTGAACACAGGCAAGACATGCAGCCTGCGCTGCGTTTCTGAGGATGTTCCGAACAGCTCGGCCAACGCGTGCTTTATCAGATGTGATCAGCTGCGATACAAGTCCAGTGCACTCTGTGTTGACTTTGTTTTTGAAGGCTGGATCTTGTGTAAGCAGCTTTACTTCATCACCGAGAATGGTAACAAGGTCAAACACATCCTGTTGCAATGGTTCTGACTTGGAGAAGTCAAGGAGGTCGGTTGTCATTTGTGCAAGACCATCCGCTTCTTCAATGACAATTCCAAGAAACTCCTGACAGTCACTCCGGTCGCGGGTGACTGACATTAGGTGCTGCGCAGACCCTTTTATTGCTCCAAGAGGATTTCGTACTTCATGGGCAACCGTCGCCGCCAGACGTCCAATGCCAGCAAGCTGCTCGGACCGTGCAACCTTTCGTTGCATTTCCACCTGTTCCGACGCCATCCTACGGACATCATCGAGGACCATCGTCTGCCCAAATGTAGCTCCTACGATTGATGCAAATAACGACAGCACGCGCATATCGTCATCGATGAACGGTTGGCTTGGCACTCTTCGCGAGACGCTAAGGACTCCGAGGACTGTTCCATCGTTGACGGCGAGTAACGGGACACAGATCGCACTTTCAATCTCTGTTCGCCGCTTTATCCGACTCTTGCGTCCTTGCATCAACGGGTGGGCATCCGGATCCTTGTGCATGAGTACGGGTTGTCGCGACTCAGCTACCCGCCCGGCAATCCCCTCACCAATAATGATAGTCATGGATTGATTGACTTCGCTGGGAAGTCCAACACTTGCCGTGAGGCGCATTCGGTCCGTACCGCGGTCCCGAAGAAAGAGTGAGCCAGTGTGTGCTTCGAGGGCGACGACGGCACGGTCGATCACGAGTGGACATAGATGCGACATTTCAATGTGGGGCACCGTACGCCAAAGCTCTTCCAGAGCTGTCATTTGGCGGCGAAGCCTAGCAAATCCCGGTGTGTCCTGCTTTGCAATCGCCCGTGTTGCATAGCGGCGTTTAACGTGGACGGTTTCCGATTTTGTCATTACACAATATTCTCGGCAAATTTCGCGCTGATGTGGAGGCTACAATGATGCTGTGACATCAAGTGAAAACAACAGCTATGGTGCGTTGGCTGGCGTTTATGACCACATCATGTGGACCGTTCCGCACAGTGCATGGCTCTCACGCATTGAGCGTGATCTTCGCGACCGAAGGAAGCGACCACGAAGCGTGTTCGACATCGCCTGTGGTACGGGACTCGGAACAGAAATCCTCTTCTCACGAGGCTATAGTCCCGTTTACGGGGCTGACTTGTCCCCTGAGATGATCAGCGTAGCCCGCAACAAGGCCAATACGGCTGGAAGCGCTATCACCTACTTTGTTCAAAATGCCGAAGTGACATCACTCCCGGATGGCCTTACGGTGGACTTGGTCACCTGCCTGTTTGATGCGTTGAACTATGTGACAACTCTTGATGGTCTTTACCGGGTTTTCACATCTGTCGCCCAAACACTCAATGTCGGTGGGGTGTTCGCCTTTGATCTCAATGCTCCCTATGCGCTGCGGCAAGGACTGTTCAATCAGGAAGATGCCATCGGCAATATTCGGCACGTTTGGAAAGCCACATGGGATGAAGAATCCAGGCTCTGTACGGTAAATATGGACTTCTGGCGTACGCATCCGGATGGGTCCGAAGATGTGTTTTCCGAGCAGCATGTGCAACGCGCGCACACAAAAGATGAAGTTCGCGATGGACTCCGCAATGCGGGTTTCCATGAGATTCTGTTTTGGGGTAACTATGCTGACAAAGCGCCTAACAGTAAATCAGACCGCTGGTTGGTTACAGCAGTTTTGAAGGAGAAACCGGAATGAGATGGCATGCTGGGTTGGGATTGCTTGGATTGATGGTAATGGCTGGATGCGGAAAACAAGGCGGAAACACATCACAGGTTACGAACCCCATGCCGGTTCAGACATCCCCATGGCTCTTCAAATCCACAAGCCCTGCTGATAACCGTGGCAACCACGGTGTCTATCTGTCCAATGGAGTCATCGGGGTATCCCTTGGACCATTTGGGCCAGATGAAAAGTCATCCGTGTTTTTGGCTGGCGTTTATGATGGTAATGAAAACCTCCTCCCGATTCCGCTGTTCGATGCAAGTCCATTACCCTATCCAGCCATCGCAAACTTTGAGCAAACATTGGACATTGAGCACGGCACACTGACGACAGAATTCACTGATTCCAGTGGAAGTAAGGGACGCATCATCGCGTTTGCATCAAGAGCTGACCGCTCTCTGGTTGTGTTCCGGTACGAAGGCGCCGCAGTCCCTCTGTCAAAACGCATCAAACAGAGCACCGCGATCACTGGGACCTACCCAGGTGTGAACGCATCGATTAGTGTTTCAGAAGTCAAGGATGCTGGTGGAACAACCATTCTTTGCAGCGTCGACTCGCCAGTTTCACCCTCATCCGTACAAGAGACCGCTCAGAAGTCATATGAAACCCTACTGACAGAACACAAGGATGAGTGGAAGCAGGCTTGGAAGTCAGACATCATCATTGATGGAGATCCGGAAGCGCAGCGGGTGATTCACAAGGCACTCTTTGATCTTCGTCAAAGTGCAGCACCAAAGGGTAGTAACGTCGCGATTGCTCCTGAGGGCCTCGCAGGTAACTTTTACAAGGGTCACATTTTCTGGGATGCAGATGTATGGATGCTTCCCGCGTTGCTGCCGTTCGATCCGGATGCCGCAGCGGACATCGTTGGCTACCGAGACAAAGTCAAAGGGTCCGCTACACCGTGGGAAGGTGCGCTTACGGGTAAGGAACGGGCGCCAAGTGGCTTCTCTGATGGACGCCATGTGATTGCAGATGCAGGCTACGGAGCGCTGCTCGTTCTCCAGACAAGCGCATCAAAGACAGACAAAGCGGTCGCACTCCGGGTTTTGATGCGCGCGGCTGATGAGCTAGTAAAGCTCGGATTCAAGAGCGGTCCCCCATCATCCTTTGGCAAAGTGACAGGCCCGGATGAGCTCAACATGGGGGTCGAAGAAAATGCTTACACCAATGCGCTGGCAAAGCGCGTTTTGCGTGGCGCGACGCAATTCTCCCGTTCTGCCGGCAAGCAGGTTAATCCTAGATGGGATGTACTTGCTTCGGAACTCCAGATTCCGATGACGCCTGATGGATTGATTGCCAAGTGCAAAAACGATGATGGTAAGAAGACAAAGCAGGCAGATGGCGAGCTTGCTCTCTGGCCAGGCAACGCGACATCGGACCTCGATGTGCTTGCAAAGTCATTTGATTATCACAAAGCCCGTCCCATAAAGAATGGCCCAGCCATGACCGATGCGATTCACACCCTGATCGCCGCGCGACTTGGCCGCGCTAAGGAAGCCGAAGAAAACTTCATGGATTCCTACAAACCCTTCCTCAGGGGGCCATTCATGCTCTTCAGCGAAAAGCGATCTATGGACCGTTGTGTGTTTGTTACCGGCCTCGGCGGGTTGATTCAGTCAGTTGTCTATGGCTATGCTGGCCTGGAATTGTCTGGCGATAAGCCCATCGCAACACAAAAACCCGCGCTTCCCGCAACCTGGAAGAAACTGACCCTGAAAGGCATTCATCATCGTGGAAACCGCTACGATGTCAGTGTCGAAAGCTCTGGATCACGCATCACTAAGACGAACTAAGAAAGACGCTCAATGATTTTCCCTACCAACCGTTATGTACGCTTTGATGAGCTGACGAAGCTCTTGTTTCAACTCGCTGAGACCTACCCCAATCTTGTTGATGTCGGGTCAATTGGCAAGTCCTACGAGGGCCGTGACATTTGGTGCGCTACCGTCACTGACAAATCCACTGGCAATGCTACCGACAAGCCAGCGGTGTGGTGCGATGCCAACATCCATGCAACGGAAGTCAGCCCAACAACTGCGCTCACCTATCTATTGGATCAACTCACCACGCTCTATGGTATTGATGAGGACATCACACGGGCAGTTCGCACGAAGACGTTTTACGTTATTCCACGCGTGAACCCGGATGGCGCCGAGCTCTTTCTGGCGGACTCCCCAGAAGCGATTCGCTCCAGCACCCGTCCGTATCCATTCGATGATGAGCCATTGTCCGGACTTAAGCGCGAGGATGTTGATGGCAATGGACGCTTGCTCCAGATGCGTATTTCGGACCCTGATGGACCTTGGAAGTGCCACCCAGAAGAGCCTCGCCTGATGATCCGTCGCGATGCTACCGAGCGTGGCGGGTCCTATTACCGCCTTCTTCCAGAGGGCATTATTCTTGATCCAGACCCCGATGTGCTAGCAATGACACCAACTCGGCATGGTCTTGATCTCAATAGAAACTTCCCAGGGCACTGGCGTGGTGAAAGTGAGCAATACGGTGCGGGACCGTATCCGACATCGGAACCGGAAGCACGGGCACTGGTCGACTTCATCGCGAAGCACCCAAACATCTGCCATGCTTTGACATTTCATACGTATTCCGGCGTTCTGCTGCGTCCTTATGGCACTAGCGCAGATGACAGTATGCCTGCTGAAGACCTTTGGACATTCCAGGAAATCGGAAAGAAAGGTACCGAGATAACGGGTTATCCTGCGATCTCAGTCTTTCATGACTTCAAATACCATCCAAAGGAAGTGATCACCGGCGTCTTCGATG
>CAIWTR010000192.1 GCA_903915615.1 uncultured Armatimonadota bacterium | reverse complement strand
CGGGCAAGGACATCAAGTTGTTGCTGCTCGATTTGCGCAAGACTGGGACTCGCGGGACACGTGAGGCGGTTTTCGACGGCCGTGCGCAGTACCTTTGCTGCCATATCGGAGAACTGAGCGGCGCTTCCCGTGACGATACGCAGCTTATGGGTTGACCGTGTGCCAGCAATCAATGGCTGTGCCCGGTAGACATAGCGGTTGTTCTCGATGCTTGGACCGTGCACATAGGTCCGGGAGCCCTCCGTTCCAGGCATCGCGTACACAAGTCTCCCAACGGGCTTTGTTTCGATTCCAACACACGGCGTCTGGAAGCGGGCATCGATTTGCAGCTCGGGATGGTCTTCATCCGGGGTGCTTCCACAGCCATCCGGGTCGTGGATCAGCGCCGCGTACACCTTGGTTACCGGGTTGTAGATGGCGACTGTTGGGTACGGGAGGCGATCGGCGCGGATGAGCGTGACGGTGTCAGTCGGGTCGGATGCAAGGGCAGTTTTCGGAACCGTTTGCTTGCTGCCATAGGCGATTGCTGGGATGAAGAGCTGGGATACGGGGCGCTTTGCACAGGCATCGATGGGGATGGTAAATCGGTGCGCAAACCCGCAGTCAGAGGTTTGCTGTGTATGAACGTCGATGGTGCGCGTAACAGAAATCCCGCCCGTTGTCGCTTGCCAGGAGTCGGCAATTGTCACCCAGCGTGTGCCCGAAATGATGAGGTCTGCGCTTGCATCGATGCGGGTTGCTCTGACCTGCTTCGCTCTGTTGTAAGCAAGCCCGTGGCGGGTTTTGTTTCCGGAAAGCCAGATGTCGACTTCCACCGCAACGGCTGTGGCGCCAAGCGGCTTGGTGTTGTGCTGGAGGCTTATTTCCCCTTTGGATGTTACAGAAACCCCAACGCCGGATTTAGATGTGATTTTGCACGTGAGGAGCACTGGCATTCTTCCTTACCCGGATTCTACACCTTGCCATTGTCAGGCTAAAAAATTTGGTCACAAACATGTCTCGAATGCAGATGGAAGCATAAGCCCTTAGCGAAAAACGAGTGACATGAACTTATGTCGCTGGACAGTCAGTTTGGAAGGGCTTGTAAGGGATAAAACAATGGGAAATTTGATATGGCGTGGTTGGGCGATGACGGAGGAAGACATCCGGAAAGCAGCATGTCCAACATCGATTATCATGGGAAAAAACCTTGTTCGAAATGCACCATCAGCATCAAAACCATCGGATAAACCTGCTATCGCCTCCGATGAATGTGATTTGGACGACATCGATTACATTCAGGACGACGCGGATGTCTTGGAAGATGCATCTGGTACGAGGCAATATGAGATTTCGTTTCCAATATCGCCAAATCAGGTCGTACATGAGCGCGACATCAGCGGCGAGTAGCAGCTTTGCAGTCCCCGATGTGTTTCCTTTCTGATCAAAGCGCATGGGCTATTCTGTGCTGATGACGTATCGGGGAAGCCCGCTTCCGCCGGCGGTGGTGATTGCGATTTTTAAGTCACAGGGTGGGCCTGAAAAGTGATTCAAATTTGGAGCCGGAGGAAACCCAATGGCTACTAACCGCATCGGAAACTCACCATGACTAAGCATGACACTGAGACAACATCGCCGACCGAGCCGAGGGAAACCTACGGGGTTCCCCCATTACCGGAATCAATTCTTGCACAGATTAAACGATCAGCATCCGACATAGAAATAGCCCGCTTTCCATTTCAAAATGGCTTTGTAAACTCGCTAACAATGTGCACGGACATCAACAACGATGGCATTTTCATCGGCAATATGTGGCGACCGATACCATTCGATGACACGCGGAACCTGCCGTATGAACATCCCACACGTCATGAATGGGACACCCCACACTACGATGTCAAGCATCTTGATTTTGACTATGAGCTGCTTCCAACCGGCTGGCTGCCTCAGCAATATAAACGGTTTCGCGCGTGGGAGTTCGGGATGTTCATTCAGATCGATCTCCACCTTGAGTGGATTCGTTCATCCTGGAGCTCCTTTCATGGGATTTACGCCCCAAAGTTGTTCTTCTTCGGCTGTAATGCTGGATGGGTGGAGCCAAGCACTGACCTGTATCCACACTTCCAGATGGTTGCAAAAGGCAGCGCAAACCCAGTAACCGCTACGGAAATCGGACAGAAGTGTAGAGAGAGATTTTGTCGCACGATGGACACGTACT
>CAIWTR010000191.1 GCA_903915615.1 uncultured Armatimonadota bacterium | reverse complement strand
GAAGGCGATGCGGCTGGAAATGTTAGCCTTGATGGTACCGGTGATGACATTTACGCTTGGGCGCTGCGTTGCGATAACGAGGTGTATTCCCGTTGCACGTGCAAGCTGCGCAAGTCGGCAGATACATGTTTCGATTTCCGGCCCGGATGTCATCATCAAATCGGCAAGCTCATCGACAACCAAGACCCAATACGGCAAGCGTTCCAGCTCATCGACTTTTGTGTTATAGCCTTCGATGTTGCGAGTTCCAAGCCTCGCAAACTTGTCGTAGCGGCTCTCCATTTCGCGAATTGCTTGTTTGAAGACACTGGGAGCCTGTTTGGGGTTTGTGACAACCGGTGATGCCAAGTGCGGAATACCCGCGTACAAAGAAAGCTCGACCTTCTTCGGATCGATCATCAGAAACTTGAGCTCGCGCGGCGAGTTTCGGTAGATCAAGCTGGTGATCAGAACATTCAGGCCCACGGACTTACCCGAGCCAGTCGAGCCGCCCACGAGCAGGTGTGGCATTTTTGCAAGGTCTGCTACACGAACATTTCCAGTGACATCTTTCCCCAGGACAAAGGTAAGACGCCCCGCTGCGTTTTTGAATTCTGGCGATTCCAAACACTCTCTGAGCATGACAGGCGTTGGAGTATCCGTGGGAACCTCGATACCGATGGCACTTCGGCCAGGAATAGGTGCTTCCACGCGCACATCGATTGCGGCCAAGTCCATCGCGAGGTTATCTGCGAGTGAAACAATCTTACTGACCTTAATGCCACGCTCGAGAGCAACTTCATAGCGAGTGATTGTAGGACCGTAGCTGATTCGCTCAATCTCTGCGCCGATGCCAAAGTCTTCGAGACATTGGATGATTCGCTGGCGGCGTGCTTCACTCGCTCCGGCCTGTGGATTTGCCAGTGGGACCGCTGGTGCGAGCAGGCTGGTTGATGGCATCTGAAAGACCAGTTTTGACACAGGCTCCGTGGGCTTAGGAGGATCGCCGGCACCACCCGTACCGTCATCCCCGACAACATCGGATGTCTGTGGTTCAGACTCCAAATCAAACAATGATTTGCCGGGCATTAGCGTCGATGGAACGACCTCAGGTGTTACATTGCCACCCGACACTTGCTGCAAATCTGGCGAACGAACAAACTCTTTGCGTTTTGCTGGTGGCTTGACGGGATCGTTTGATGGCTCCGGGGCAAGATAATCATCTTCATCGTTGTCTTGCTGCCCTCCAAAGACGCGGTCCTGCGCTCTTGATGAGGACTGCTTTGCACTTGCTGAGGATGCCTTCATCGCTGCAGCACGTGCCGCTGCATTGGAGGATGTATCTCGAAGGAAGCGAACGATGATGGCTTCAATCGGAGCGAGAAGTTCAGGGAGTGGTTTGTCCACGATTACCAAAATCCCGCCGATAACGGGCAGGATCATGAGGATTCTGGCACCAAATCTGCCGATAAGTCCCACCAATAGGTAGCTAATCTGTCCCCCAATAAACCCGCCGTAGCGTTGCATCACACTGGGGTCGATGAGATCACTGACCTGCCGCTCTGTTGGAGCAAAGAAGATGTGAATTGCCGTGAGAAAGAGCATCACCGCAAAGGTAGCCTTAGCCACTTTTATATAGTTGATTTGCTTGCCAAGGCAAATCCATATGCCAGATGCGAAGATGGTTATTCCGACGAGATAGCTCGCGATGCCAAACACATAGCGGATTCCAAACGCTGCGGTTGACCCGATGAAGTTACCAACTTCTGTCGTAGAT
>CAIWTR010000190.1 GCA_903915615.1 uncultured Armatimonadota bacterium | reverse complement strand
CAGGAAAATGAGCTCAACAGTCTCATCAATCTTCGGAACAACCGGGTGGATGGCATATTGCTCGTCACGGGTGAACACGGGCTGGTCGCTGCTGAGTACGCTACTGGGCTTCACAAATCAGGGATGCCAATCGTATTCATGGGGTGGTTCCCGGGTGCTGAGGACTTTGATTTTGTAACTGGCGATGATGCAGATGGCGCACGCCAGATTGCCCGACATCTCCTAGAACTCGGCCACAAGAATATCGCCATTATTGGCAAACCTGTTCACCGTGGACCCTTTGACAGGACATCATCGTTTATTAGTGAGCTCGCATCACGTGGAGTGAGCATCGATGCTGAACATCACTATGAGGTCGCATCAGATGAAGCCGTGATCCTTGCCGTAAGGCGCTTGATTCACACTATTCCGCGCCCGACGGCCATCTTTGCGTATCAGGATTCGATCGCGATGGTCGTTTGTAAGGAGCTCCACTTCGCGGGCTTACGCGTTCCGGATGACATTTCCGTCATCGGCTTTGATGACCTTGATATCGCATCGTTTGTTTCACCCGCACTGACCACGGTTGGTTGCCATATTGATGCGATGGCGCAGGCCTTTGTCAACCGCTTAACCGACCGCATCAGTGGTGGGCTCACTGCCGCTCAGCCAACTGACATCATCGTTCCAACCGTCCTCATTCCCCGCCAGTCGAGCGGGCATGCACCCGTTACACCAAGCTAAGTACATCTGAGGGAGATTCCATGAAATTCAACTATCCAAGCACCACCCATCTAAAATCAGCGTTAATCCTGTCCGGAACACTGATTTCTTTCCTTTTGAGCCAACAAACCACCTTTGCCGCGCCACCCGCGCTGAAAACGGTTGGAAACAAAGTCGTGGATGCAAAAGGCAAAACAGTTAGGCTGCAGGGCGTAAATGTCCCAAGCCTTGACTGGGACCCGGCAGGCGAGCGCGTGCTTGCGTCCATCGATGTTGCATTGACAAAATGGAATGCCAACATCATTCGGATTCCGTTGACACAGGATTTTTGGTTTGGTTACCACAAAGGGCAAAAGTCGCAGCTGACTGCCACCAGTTACCAAAAGTTGGTGGATGAAGTCGTTAGCCGTATTTCTGCATCCAACAAGTATGTCCTTCTCGACTTGCACTGGAGTGATGGCGGCGTTTGGGGGTCACATGTTGGCCAGCACGCGATGCCGGATGACAACTCGGTTCTCTTCTGGAAGAGCGTGGCAAAGCGCTTTGCAAACAATCCTGCTGTGTTGTTTGACCTCTACAACGAGCCTCATGATGTGTCATGGGATGTGTGGAAGAACGGCGGGGCTGTAGAGGAGCGCAACGACGACCCGGCTCGCGGTAAGCATTTGCAGTACCACACGCCCGGGATGCAGGCGCTTGTGGATACCGTCCGGGCAGCTGGTGCCAAGAATGTCGTCGTCGCAGGTGGCCTCGACTGGGCCTATGACCTACGTGGAATCGTCGCCGGGAGTGCACTTTCAGACCGTGGCGGAAACGGAATCATGTATGCCACTCACATCTACCCTTGGAAGAAGGACTGGGATGTCAACGTAACTCCGACAGTAGTCAAATACCCGGTATTTGTTGGCGAGGTCGGAACAAAGCCCTGGCATGAGGGCGAACCCGCTCATGAGAATGTTTACACCGAAGCGTGGGCACCGGATGTCATCAAGTACATCCAGACCCATAACCTCTCATGGACGGCTTGGAGCTTTCATCCAAGCGCAAATCCGTGCCTGATCACCGGGTGGGACTACACGCCGACAGACTATTGGGGCCGCTATGTGAAGGCCGCGCTGGCTGCACGAAAAAACTAGACTTGGGATGTGTCATCCGTAGCAAGTGTGGATGATGAATGGAGATTGTAAATGGAAACAACAGATATCAGTGGGAAGTGGGCTCTCGTAACGGGAGCAAGCCGCGGTGTTGGGCGTCAGATTAGCCTAGGGCTTGCCCGTGCAGGGTGCAATGTTGTCCTGCATAGTCGCCTGCTTGAAAGCACAGCAATGCTAGCGGCGGAGCTTCAGGAACTTGGCGTTCAAACGCATCAGGTTGCCGCAGAGCTCTCGGATGCCGCCGAGCTTACATCGATGCTCGAATCACTCCTCCAGAGTGGTCCCGAGATTGACATTTTGTACAACAATGCGGCCATCATGACGCCCTATCGTCAGGACTGGCTAAACATTCCGGATGAAGATTATCTGCGGAGCTTTCAGGTCAATGTAATCGCACTCTCGCGCATCTGTCATGCGTTCATTCCTGGCATGAAGACGCGGAAGTGGGGACGGATTGTGAACGTCACCAGTGGCATCCAGGATCAACCTGAACTGATTGCGTACTCAATCTCCAAGGGGGCTGTTGATAAGTTCACGACGGATACATCCGGGCACTTGGCCGAACACGGCGTCCTGATGAATACGCTCGATCCGGGTTGGCTCCGAACAGACCTCGGTGGTCCAAATGCGCCAGGAGATGTCACATCCGTGCTGCCCGGCGCTCTTATCCCTGTCTTGACGGAAACCACACATGGACAGCTGTTTAGAGCACAAGACTACGCAAACGCTCAGGAGTAGTTGCCAAGCAGGACGGATCAGGGAATACCAATCCAGCGTATATTAACGTTTGCCCTCAATCGACCGGGAAAGTCCCGGTCGATCTTTTTTTGACTGCGAAGAAGCCGGTCATCAGGCGAGCTAATGCTCTGGTCCGTTTTTAGCTGTTCACGTTCTCTTTGATGACGACCGAGGGCCGAAATTCAGCAGAAGTCAATGTAGTGTAAACACTGTGAACCATTTTTATTATCAAATGAAATTGTTTACTTATTTCGGACTTATCTGTTCGTATGTTGGAACATTGATGTAATTGCATGTGTAAATGACTGTATGTCGCACGAAAAGGTCAATACGTCTCAAAAAATGGCTGGTTCATCCATCAAGGCAGACTTGCAAGCTTCGCTTGTTGTCTTCCTGATAGCTGTTCCTCTCTCCCTCGGAATTGCTCTGGCATCCGGTGCACCAATCATGGGTGGACTGATCGCTGCCGTCATCGGTGGCATCGTTATCGGCGGAATCGGAGGCAGCCCGCTCCAGGTTTCTGGACCAGCCGCCGGTCTAACGGTTCTTGTCTATTCACAGGTGCAGCAGTTCGGATGGCCTGTCGCATGTGCCATCACCGCAGCTGCAGGTGCACTACAGCTCCTCTTCGGAACACTGAAGGTTGCACGCGGAGCACTTGTCATCGCACCATCCGTGGTGCACGGCATGATGGCTGGAATCGGTATCGTCATCACGCTTGCCCAAATCCATGAGGCACTCGGCGGTACGCCAGAATCCAGCGCGCTCAAGAACATCATCGCGCTTCCCGCACAGATAATGGACCTCCACGGAGCGGCAACCATTTTGGGTATCGCGACATTTGCAGTATTGATGCTGTGGAAGCGCTTGCCGAAGGGCATCCAGAAAGTGCCTGGAGCGCTCGTTACCGTGGTTGGAATGACGGCGATTGCGACGCTGTTGAACCTCAATGTCCGCCGTGTTGACCTCCCAGAAGGCTTGTTTGTAGGCCATCAGTTCCCAGCATTGCCCAATGACTGGGGTAAATTTTCGATCGCAGTCATAACGGTCGCCATCATCGCAAGTGTTGAGTCTCTCCTGAGCGCCGTCGCCGTTGACAAGCTCCACACGGGGAAACGCACCAATTTCGACCGGGAGCTCGTCGGACAAGGCCTCGGTAACCTTATCTCTGGCCTCCTCGGCGGGCTTCCCGTTACAGGAGTCATCGTTCGCTCAGCGGCAAATGCTCAAGCAGGTGCGAAAACCAATCTATCTGCTGTTCTCCATGGCGTATGGATTGCACTCTTTGTTTTTCTAGCCGCATCCTGGATTGAGCTGATTCCACGCTCTGTCCTCGCTGGTCTCCTGATCTATGCGGGTGTCAATCTTGTCAATGTTCACCACATGCGTGAGCTTGGAAAGAATCGGGAGCTTGGCGTTTACATCGTTACCGTGCTTGGAGTCGTATTCACCAACCTCCTCTACGGTGTCATCATGGGCGTCGTTCTCACTGTCCTGATGAGTTTGCGCCGTCTCTCGAATGTCACAATAAAAGTTGCACCTCACAAAGACCATATCGATGTGGTGATCAATGGCTCGATGACATTTGCATCCGTGCCAAAGCTAGGCAGCAGCCTTGCTGACATCGAACAAGGCAAGGATGTCCATATCGTTCTTGCGGTCGACTACATGGACCACTCCGCTTACGAGGTCCTCAATGACTGGATCAAAGGTCACCAGAAAACGGGCGGCCGCGTGACCCTCGATGAGCTCCATGAAGAATGGTACGCGGATGCGGAGAAGGGCAAGCCACGCTTTCGTAAGGAACTCCCGGCAACAAGTAGTCGAAAAATGTTCGTGGGTAACGGTGGTCGAAAGGGCGCTGAAGACCTCATCGAGCGCATCCGAGACTACGAGGAAAACCACTCTGACCAGCTTCGGCCGACCTTGTCCGCCCTTGCACGGGATGGCCAGGTTCCAAAGGAAATGTTCGTTACATGCTGTGACTCCCGTGTGCTTCCACACCAGTTCACAAGCTCTGGACCCGGAGACCTGTTCAAAATCCGGAACATCGGCAACATGGTCCCAAGAAACGGGGAAGGCTCTAGCGTTGGAGCCGCCGTCGAATACGCTGTCAGCGTCCTTGGAGTTGAACGCATCGTTGTTTGTGGGCACTCTAGCTGTGGTGCGATGAATGCACTTCTTGATGGTACGAGCAATCTGCCATATGAAAACCTGAAGCACTGGCTTTCGCTTGGGGAGCGCACCCTCATCGGGTTCCGGGCACAACCAACGATTGCCGCGGGACGTAAACCGGTAGATCAGTTAAGCCTTGTCAATGTCGTGGAGCAGCTGGATAACCTGATGACATACGATGTCGTTAAAACCGGCGTTGAGGCAGGGTCTCTGTCGATACTTGGCCTGTTCTTCGACATCGATGAAGCACGTGTGTATATTTACGATAGCGATCAAAAGCGCTTCCTGACCGTGGATGAGATACCTGAAGCTTAGTACGACAGCTATCTAGTCATCCAACCACCTGGCGTCATGACAGCCTGAAAGAAAACAAAATGGCCCACTGCTTGTCGGTGGGCCAAACTCTTTGATTCACAGCGTAGTTGTAAAAGCGCTTTCTGCGCTATCCAGCCAGCTGGTGTCATGCCACCCTGGAAGAAAACAATAATGGCCCACTGCTTGTCGGTGAGCCAAATTTTCAGATTCACGGCGTAGTTATTACCTTCTACCTTGGTGGATAGCCGAGTTTGTGGATAAAGTACGACGTTTGATGTTGAAAACCGTTAGGTAATGACATTTATGTATGGACTCGCATCTATCATCGCTCTCGGACTCACTGTTGCATCGCCGGTCGACAACACCAAACCTGTCTTCTTCGGATCCCTGCGAGTCCGCTCAGAGTCCTGGGGATGGTTCAACCCAGTCGGCGGTGGCTACGATGAAAACTACACTTTCAGCCACAATCTGCTACGCTTCGGCGGGAAATTACCCGTTGCACACCGCGTGTCCGGCTTACGTCCGTTTGAAACGCTGGTTGAAGCATCCGCACCACTTCTCCTTGGTCTTCCACATTATGCATCCGGGCCTGCTCCAATTGGAGCCCTCGGGATGGGCGGCACATACCGATCCATTAATGGTAGCCAGCAGGGAAGCCTTTTTGTGAAGCAAGCATATGTGCGGATGCCACAAACTGGTAAAAACCCGGAGATCATAGCGGGCCGCATTGAAATGATGGATGGGAATGAGGCTGTGCCAGGGGATGCAGATCTGGCTTATATTCAGGCCCAGCGAATCGCGCAGCGCTTGTTCAGTCCGGATGCATTTACCGTTGTTGGCCGTTCCATGGATGGCTTCAAGCTTAGCCAATCGAGTGGCAATCATGTCCTTACCCTGGCCGGCTTTTACCCAACGACAGCCGCCTTTAACCTTGATGGCGGTGATTCAATATCAAAGCTGCGGCAAATGTACTTTGCAGATTCGCGAAGCACTAAAAATACATCCAATCGCTTTTTTATCGATTCATACGTCGATGCACGTGGCATCAAGTCGGTTGACAATACAACAACATCCACGACGGATGCCATAAAACTGACAACCGTGGGTGGACACGCGACTACGACGAGCACACATGGAAAGCTACGTACAGATGCGCTTGTCTGGGGAGGTACCCAACAAGGGCAATGGGGACTAAGTCGCCACGATGCCTACGCCGCCGTTGTGGAAGCTGGAATTAAGCATTCCGCATTTGCTGGATGGTGGCTGCGCGCAGGCGCAGGACATTTCTCCGGTGATGGCAATCCTGATGACAATAAGCACCAATCGTGGATGCCACAAATCAGCCCACCGAGGTTGTTGTTCCGTACCCCAGTTGTAACGATGTCCAATTTGAATGACCTCTACGCAATGGCAATCAAGCGCAACAAGAAGGAAACCATCCGTTTGGAAGCGCACTCCTACCGCCTCGATAAGCTGGCTGATCGATGGTACACGGGAGGCTCTGCGTTTCAATCGACAGGTAACTTCGCGCTGACCGGGAAACCAAATGGCGGCTCGCGAAACATCGGAACGGCAATCGACATCTCCTACGATGTAACCCTTAACGCACGGGACACTGTGGCGGTATACGCAGGGTATGTTCACGGCGGGGATGCTGTCGCTGCTTCATATGCCGGACGTTCCGCATTTCTCGGATTTGTACAGATTACACGTAAGTTCTAAATGGATTGCCTGGAGTGCAACCGTGCTCTCACCATTCAGCACCGTGATAAATGATAGATTACTCCGGCTAGCGCAATGCAATGCCGGAGGACATCGATGCTGATAGCCGTAGCGCTCTTGTTGACAGGTGCGCAGGCGCAATCCAAACCGCAATCGTCCAAGCCCGAAGTGTTTGCATCGCTGCGCGTTCGCTCCGAATCGTGGGGCTGGTTCAAACCATCCACCCCTGGCTACCAATCGTCCTACACATTCAGTCATAACCTGCTGCGCTTTGGTGCACGCCTTCCGTCCGCCCATCGCGTATCCGGGCTAAGGCCGTTTGAAACCGTTGTTGAAGCCGCAGCTCCGCTCCTGCTTGGCCTCCCACAAAATGCCGTTGCCCCAGCACCAAATGGCTCCCTCGGCACCGGTGCCCAGTATCGACAATTCAATGGCAGCCAGCAAGGCAGTCTCTTCATCAAGACGGCGTTCATCCATATGCCACAAGCTGGCAGGAACCCCGATATCCTCATCGGACGCTACGAAACTGTGGATGGCATCGAACTCCTCCCGGGCGATTCAGATCTAGCCTACATACAGACGCAGCGCTCCGCGGCCCGTCTCTTCACACCCAATCCCTTCACCGCTATCGGACGCTCATTCGAAGGTCTAAAGGTCTCGCGCACCTTGGGCACGCATAACATCACGGCGATGGCCTTTTATCCAACGACCGGTCAGTTCAACCTCGATGGCGGCGACACCATCACCAAAGTCCGTCAGGTCTATCTTGCCGATTCACGTGCAACGAAGACATCCAGTAATCGCATCTTTGCCGGCACCTACGTGGATGCCCGCGGCCTAAACGCCGTCGACAATGACATCACCCCAACCAAATCTGCCATCAATGTCACGACCATCGGTGGAAACGCATTGACATCCTCGATGCGTGGAAAGTGGCGAACGGACACACTCCTGTGGGGCGCCGTTCAGGGCGGTGAATGGGGAAGCAAGCCACACCAGGCCTACGGGGGAGTCGCCGAAGTTGGCGTAAAGCATCCAAGCTTTGGTGGATGGTGGCTTCGCGGAGGAACATCGGTTTTCTCGGGAGATGCCAATCCAAATGATCAAAAACACGAGACATTCGCCCCGCAAATCACCGCGCCCAGACAGAACTGGCGCACACCGACGGTTACCGAGGCAAACCTAAACGAGGTCTACCTCATGGCCATCAAGCGAAACAAGAAAGAAACACTTCGCATTGAGGCGCATCAGTATGCACTCGATAAAGTCGCGGACCGCTGGTATAGCGGTGGTCCTGTTTTTCAAACGACGGGCTCATTTGCATTGTCAGGCCGACCGAGCAATGGTTACCGTGATCTCGGCACGATGGTGGATGCATCCTATGATGTCACCCTAAACCCGCGGGATACCGTTTCGATTTACATCGGTTATGTTCGCGGCGGCGAAATAGTCGCAGCCAGTAACACCGGACGCTCAGCCTTCCTTGGATTTGCACAGATAACCCGGAAGTTCTAAGTGCTCTAGTTCGCTAGCGCTGCGCGGTCGATGTCTCCTAGTGCCTTCGTGCCAGATGCAAGCCATAGCACACCTGCGATCAGGATATAAATGCCGCCGGTTGCTCCGATAGCGATACTCATTGAGACACCCGCATCCACCGCAACGCCAATCGCGATCGAACCAAGCCCGGCGCCAATAAAGCCAATCAGGTTCATCAGGCCCGTGGCGCTGCTACGCTCTCGTGCAGGGATGACATCGTAAAAAGCCGGCGTCAGGTTGGCATCATAGAGACCTTTGCAAAACCCAAAGGCTATCATCGCGGCGATCAGCAGCCACGGGTTCAATGATGTCCCGCAGAACCAGATAAACGGTGCGCCGATGAGCGTTGCGATGGCCTTTAGGCGGATACGAGCATCGGGTTGACGCGCCGCCCAGCGGTCTGCTAGCTGTCCACCAACAATGGCTCCCGCAAAGCACGCCAGCTGAATAAAAACTGTTGCACCGAGACCCGCAAGCGTCAGGTCAAGCTTGAACTTTTCTTTGAGGAATGTCGGCATCCAGGTTAGAAAGACAGCATTGACCATGTTCGCCCCAAAGAAGGCTGTGATGATCAAGATCGCTGTTCGGTTTCCACGGAGCCCAACCAGAAACTGTCGGTAGGCAACGAGTGGGCGTTCTTGTGGTGTTCCAGATGCACGTTTTGGCGCCGCGCGCATCACCAGCTGGAGCACCGCCGCGAGGACAACGCCTGCGATCCCCAGAATCACAAAAGGAGCGCGCCAGCCGTAGCGCGTTGCCATCCAGCCCGCGAGGACACCGCCAAAAATCGTACCGATGTAGAGACTTGTCTGGTGGATGCTTGTGGCGCGGCTCCGTGTTTTTGGGCCGTGGTAGTCGGCAATATAGGCCATCGATGCCGGGAAGTAGAACGCCTCCCCGAGGCCCTCGGCTCCCCGGACAGCGATGAAGTGCCAGTAGGTACCGCATCCACCGGTGAGCCCTGTGATCGCAGACCAGACGACAAGCCCGCCAAGAATCACGCCCTTTCGGGGGAAACGATCACCAATCGCGCCAGCCAGCGGACTCGCGGCGGCGTAGACCCAAGTGAATGCTGCGCCAATTGCACCGAGCTGTGTCTTAGTGAAGTGAAACTCTGTCTCAAGCACGGGGAAGACGCTGAAAATTGCGAGGCGGTCTGCGTAGTTGAAAAAGCAAATGCACCAGAGGAGGAGCACCGCAATCCACGGGTAGAGGTCACGTTTTGCGGTGCCATGTGATGGCTGTTGTACTGGAGTCGACATTGTGATCTGGGTCAGTCCTTCCAGTATGTGGATGCTTTACCGACCGTGTAGGTGACGTTCATTTGAGGCGTTTCGACGACGGCGCCGCCCTTGTGGAGGGACTCGACGGCGGCAAGCGTCATCCCGGATGTCAACAAAGTCCGCTCGGGAGGATAGGGGAGAGGTTTCCCCATAACTACATCTTCAATATGCCGGGTGAGCGGATTGAAAAAGTCCGCTGTCATCGAGCCACGGGTTGGCATCGGCAAATACATTTGCGTTGAGATAATCTCACGCGTATCGCTTCGAAGCCCAGCGTAGTTGAAGTCGGAGATAGGCATCAGGAACATCGATGTCCGGAAGTCATCATTGTGCTCGTAGAAGTAGCCAATGCTCTCTGGCATCGCCGCTCGCGCCCACTCATACGTAACCTTGCCTGTCATATAGCCGCCATCCACAGGGAGGTTATGGCTGCGCGTGAGCGCCGCGACCATCAGCTTACGCGTGTCCGCACGGTCTGATCGCGACATAAACTCCCAGAGTGCTTTGCCCTTCAGCGCAACGCAGCTACGGATACCCGTCTCACCACCCCTTCGACGCTCCGACATACACTGCGCCGTCTCAAGCGCATGGAAGTCATAGCTGTCCACACCGCCGTAGCCAACGCAGACGCTCTCGGTCAGCGGAACGCCGTGGGGCATATCGATCGCTGGCATCCGGCGTGTCACCGGCAATGATGACCCTGCCAAAAACTTGAACTTCAGCCTGTGGCAATCGGCAACCATTTCGGCGCACTGCGACCAGCTGGTTGAGAGATGCTTGTCATTAAAGACTGGGACGCTACGGCCGGATTTCTCAAAGACATCGATGACCTGCTTATACCAGTCGTAGCGCGGATAGAGCTTTTGGCCCATTTCGTTGTTCGGGTAATCGCCATGCTCTGCGATAATCACGACGCCATCCACCGCGAGACGGCCTGTGCCAAGGGTAAGGGCATCCGCGATCGAAGCAGAATTCCGGTAGCCATACTTCGCAAGACGTTGCTTCCCAATATCATTTTGCGGGAACTGGGCGATATACACGGATGCGATATCCACACGGGGATCCTGCCAGGCACCATTCCAGTTATAGCCAAGATGCAGCCGGTCAAGAAAGTGTTGAGAGTGCGAGTGCTCAAAGATGACTGTGCCTAGAAATGCAATCCGCTTACGCGCGCCCATTGCCATCGGTAAGGCCTCCTTGCCTTCCGATGTGGTTCGTTACAACAGTGGCAAATCCCTGCGTTATGCGTCGTGTGCGTTGGTGTCAAGCACTCGGCGGGCATCCCCAGTAAGAATTTCTGGAAGGGAAATCAATGCACTCTTTGGATATCCAAGTGCCTCACACGTCGAGACAATTTCCTGGAAGTACCCGTGGCTGAAAACCACAATGTAGTCAACGGGATCTGTTTGAAGATGTTCCGGAGCGTAGATGGGCACCTGAGACTTTGGCATCGTTGAATTATGAAGCGCTGGATTGCCATCCAAAACGTATGCAAATGCGCTTGCATTTGGAACGAGTGAGCAATACATAATTCCGCGGTAACCCGCGCCGTAGCCTGCCACCCGGATACCCCGGTCGATGCAATCGTTCAAAAATGCGGTTAGGTTGTCGATCCCGACTGTAATGGTCCTGAATGCCTCTTGATGACCGCTTAGGTCACGAACATTTGCAGACAGTGTGCTTAATGTTTCAAGGCTGGCTGTATGTCTTGCAACCACAAGCAATGAATTTTCACGACAGAGCGCGGCTGGGAGGAAGTTGGTTTCGATGATTTCCAGCCCGGCGAGGCGAAGAAGGACTCCAAGGCTGTCGCGATCCGGGTAGATGCTATGCTCCCGGTCAAACAGAGCAACTTCCTTCGTCTGGTAAGTCACATCGACATCGTGGACTTCCAGCACCACTAAGCCCGTTATAGGCCGAAGCAGGTGCCGAACACCTGTCAAAAATCCCACCGGGTCATCCATCTGATCGACGGTAAATGTGCTGATGACAACATCCATTTGACCGTGATCACAGAGCAGCTCGGATGCGAAATCCAAACCAAAAGCAGCATTGTGAATCTTCAGACCCCGGCTCGCTGCAACCGTTGAAAGCGCCGTGCTTGGCTCGACTCCGATGACATCACAGCCAAGTTGTTCAAATGCCAACAGCTGCTCACCCGTGTTGCAGCCAATGTCAAGCACGCGGGGGGTGTGGTCGTATTGCATCGTCTCACACAACCCGACAATGTGATTTGCCACTGCATTCACAAAACTATTTAAAAATGGGCTGCTGACAACCGAGTATGTCGAACCTTGGTAATAGCCCGAAAGGTCACTATCGCCGATTCGCTGGACCATCCGGCACGTTGAACAATACCCAATCACCAGTTTGTCCAATACGCAGGACAAATCTGGCTGGGCGCCATCGTTTAAGGGGATGTCCTCGAACTGTCCGAGCATCGTCACTGAGTTTGTATTGCAAATGCGACAGCAGGTGGTGGAAGAAGACATGTGGTCGGAACTGCAACCTCCATGCCACAAATTATTCAATGAATTACTTGTTGTGAATGTAACTATGCGTCACTCTGGCCCGGCTCTTGCAGGGGAAGTCCTGCCAGTGCGTTCGCTGGGAAAAGCCGTCAAAATGCATACACCAATCCTTACCATAGCCATCCCCACCTATAACCGCTTCGAAACGGTGTGTGCCAACATCAATCGTTTGGTGCCACAACTGTCCCCTGATGTCTGTTTGTTGGTGATTGACAATGCATCCACAGATGGCACCCGCAACCTAACGGACTGGGTTAGAGCCAATCATCCAGATGCATCGATCCGGGTGATCCGTAATGTCACCAATGTCGGAGCTGGCGCAAATGTCACCCGCAGCTTTGAGCTCGTCGAAACACCTTGGGTTTGGACACTGATGGACGATGACCCGGTAAAACCAGATGCTGTTGTCGGAATTTTGGATGTAATCGCTCGTAACCCCACGGCTGCGTATATCAATATGCAATCCACCGCGATTCCGGATGAGCTTCGACGGCCAGCTGACCTTGAGCTCCACTGCAGCACCATCGCCGACCTCGCCGAAAACCTGGACTTTATGCCCAACCTTCTGCTGAGCTCCACCGGTGTATTCCGCGTCGACGCGGCCAGAGCTGTGCTGCGAAAAGCCTACATCAACCTAAACACCGTCGCACCACATATCGCCATCGCCCTGTCGATCCTTGATGCGGGCCTCGGGGATGTCATTCTGTCCGGGCACACCGTCGTCACGTATCACCTCAGCACGGATGATCCCTGGTCTACAGAGGTCTGGCTGGCCGTCGCGGATGTCTTTGCTCTGGTACGCGATCAGCAGGCGCGGGCTATCCTGCTCAGAAAGTATACGCAGACGCACCCAGGTTGGGTTGACACGCGGAAGCTGCTACGTGTCCTGCGACCACTGATGCTGGATCCATCCACACGCGGAATGGCCATCAGTGACTATCTCTACGCATGGTCGAAGAGGATTCAGTTCACCAACCATCCGGTAATTTTGTTCACAGCCTTTGTCGCTCAAGCATTGACCATTGCTGGAATGGTCCTCCTCGCCACGATTTTCCCGATGCGACTTTCGTCACCCACAACAGAATCCGATGCGTTCCTCCGCACCGCAACCGATGGGAAAGCATAGCGATGACGCCTCAAATCTCGATGTTCGACAAGTCGGAGACAAACCCAAGTGAGCTGCTGCTTGGGGCGATGTCCGATGTTGCATCGGTTTCCTGGTACGAAGCCGGCTCCTTCGTCAGTGACTTCGAGAAGACCTTTGCCCAAATGCTCGGGGTTGACCATTGCGTTTCGTGCGCATCGGGCACCGATGCCCTTATCCTCGCGCTTAAAGCACTCGAATGTACACATGGCGACCAGATTGCACTGGTCGCAAATGCCGGTTTTTATGGCTCGACCGCAGTCCATACGCTTCGAGCGACACCTGTTTATGTCGATGTGGATGATGAATTACTGTGCATGTGCCCTGCGGCACTCGAGGATGTCCTGAAAGATCATTCCATCAAGGCCGTAATTGTGACGCACCTCTACGGGCAGCTGGCGGATATCACTGCTATCGCGGCACTCTGCCGGTCCTACGGTGTCGCATTGATTGAGGACTGTGCACAGGCATGTGGTGCAGCTGACTCGAATGGATCCATGGCGGGTAGCTACGGAGATATTGCGTGTTTCAGCTTTTACCCCACGAAAAACCTCGGGGCGTACGGGGATGGCGGTGCGCTTTGCTGTAACTCCCTGGAGATTGCGGCAAATGTTAGGGCTATCAAGCAGTACGGCTGGCGTTCCAAGTACCAGGTTGATGTTCCGCTTGGGATGAACAGTCGCCTCGATCCTGTCCAGGCAGCCATTCTGAAGCGAAAATTACCCCTTCTTGCTGGCTGGAACGCACGACGACGCGAAATCGCGCAGCTGTACACAAATAGCCTTGCGGGAATCCTGCG
Organism: uncultured Armatimonadota bacterium; assembly: GCA_903915615.1. Taxonomy (GTDB): domain Bacteria; phylum Armatimonadota; class Armatimonadia; order Armatimonadales; family Armatimonadaceae; genus CAIRTT01. The sequence goes on along the minus strand of CAIWTR010000190.1, from coordinate 6,656 downwards.
ATGTCCAAGCTTTTCAAGCAATGCAATGGATTACATTGCACATCTCTATGTTGCACGGACGCCACTCCGCGATGGACTGCGTGCGCATCTTTCGGAAAACAAGATCATGTCGGACATCCACTATCCAATCCCTGATTACCGGCAGCCAGCGTACAGCGTGGCCGGCGTGTATTTACCGGTTACAGAAGCGAATACCAGTCAACTGGTGTCGCTTCCTTGCTATCCTGGGCTCTCGAATGAGGCAGTCTACAGGGTCATCGATGTTGTTCAAGCATGGGAGGGGAAAGCGTGAAAATGCCCTTGAAGAGTTACCAAGCACCGCGGAGATTTACAGATGAGCGCGGGACATTGGTGTGTCTCGAGGCTGGTGTGCATATTCCATTCGATGTACGAAGCGTGGTCTACACATGCGATGTGCCATTCGTGGCACGGAGGGGTGGTCATGCTCATCATGAGCTCCACCAATTCGTCAAATGTGCATCTGGAAGCGTTACTGTTACCACCTTCTCGCAAAATGGAACAACGGAAACGGTACTAACACAAGACTCGGATGGAGTTTATATTCCGCCGATGACCTGGTCGGAACAATACAACCACACGCCTGGCACCGTAGTGCTCGTGATGAGCTCCGAGCACTACGATGAGTCAGACTACATTCGGGACATTGGTCGCTTTACAGCCTTGCTGGAAGAAACTAACAAAGTAAAGGCGTAAACGACCAAACATCCTGAACGGATTAGAAGTCAGCCCTGAACTGCATCACATTCTGCGCCTGCAGCTCAGCATCCGTTGCCCCAAACTTCACTGGGAGGCTTGGGTTGTTCTCAGGGGATGCACCAAACTGTGCAAACCGAATCGAATCTCGCCTTTGCCACTTTGCATGGTCATCGCAGAATAGCAGGTTGCTCCCGCCTAAAAGTCAGCCCGGAATTGCATTGCATTCTGTGCAAGCAGCTCGGCATCCGTTGCCCCAAACTTCACTGGGAGGCTTGGGTTGTTCTCAGGGGATGCACCAAACTGTGTAAACCGAATCGAATCTCGCCTTTGCCACTTTGCATGGTCATCGCAGAATAGCAGGTTGCTCCCGCCTAAAAGTCAGCCCTGAACTGCATCACATTCTGCGCCTGCAGCTCAGCATCCGTTGCCCCAAACTTCACTGGGAGGCTTGGGTTGTTCTCAGGGGATGCTCCAAACTGGGCAAAGCGAATCGAATCACGCTTCTGCCACTTTGCATGGCCATCGCAGAATAACAGGTTGCTCCCGCCATTGTGGTTGAAGTTGTAGAACGGATTGCTGAAGTTTGTGTAGAGGCCTGTCGAAAGAACCTGACGTGGCTTCTCCTGTGCGACACGGTTGTAGTTACGGACTTCATGCGTAAAAATCGTGTCGGCTGGGAGGGCGATGGCGGCCAGCGACTTCGATGCGGCGATGCCGTTTAGCAGATAAGTTCCGTTGCCGGCTCCTGGCACGTTGATTTCACACGTGTTGGCAGCTGGATTACAGGTTCCATCCGCGGAACGCGGCTTCGCTTCTGGGCAGCGGAAGAGCTGGATGTTTTTCACATATGGCTGCAGATCACGCGCCCAGATACGGTACGTGCCAACATTTGCTGGGTTGAAAGGCTGCATCCAACCGAGAGGCTCACTCAGACCCGCGGAGTGCGCGGAGGATGCATCTGGCCAGCGGGAATCCGTTACGCCATTTCCAAGGGTTGTATTGCCAGGGAGAACCTCATCGTAGTCCTGGGTGTACAGCATCAACGATGTCCCAATCTGCTTTTGATTGGACAGACACGCCGTTTGACGGGCCTTAGCACGTGCTTGTGCGAAGACGGGGAAGAGGATTGCTGCGAGGATAGCGATAATGGCAATAACGACAAGAAGTTCGATCAAGGTAAAGGCAGCGTTCTGCCGGGACTTTGTATTCATGGTGCCACTCTAGTCAATCGACGATATCAATATCAATAGCGCGACAGGCGAGTGCAGGGATGGTGTTGTCTCAACACAGGGATGTTAATGAGACATTAGTCGGAATCCCTCGGTATCGTTGATGGCATGGGCACATTCCAATCACGTACCTTTCCGCTTGCTGCTTCGCTACCTGGTCTCGAGACCGACTCGCTTGAAACGCAGGGTAGGACGCCTGCGTATCTCCTCGCGGCGGCAAATGCGAATCCTGACTCTGCAAAAGCACTTACAAAGCTAATCAAGACGGTTCTCTTTGGTGGCACACTGCCAGCCACGCTCAAGCTAGCGATGGCGGTGCAAACTGCTAACGAAATTGGTTCGCCGTATGCGGTGGCTCATTTCAAACGTCTGGCCAATGCAGCTGGGCCATGTACAGACCGACGCATGGCGACTGCCCTTATGTATGCCAGAAACCTAACGCTCAAGGCGCATGGCATCACGGATGCCCAGTTCGTCGGGGCACGCCAGCAGTTCAACGATGCCCAGCTGATTGAGCTCACCATGGTTGTCTGCTTCTTGAACTTCTTCGTACGTCTGGTGCAGGGTCTTGGAGTGCAGCCAGAGGCGTGGCTGGCATCCACCAAACCCGCGCTACCACCGCGCGTTACAAACCACCTTTCAACGGCGCGTGTGGCACTTGCATCCGATGATGAGCTTTCTGCCGGACAGGCCATCCTTGAGCGCTGGGCCCCCGGGGCACCCGGTAACTCCCTCGGCGTCGGTATTCCAAACTCTGTCCGTGCGATGATTCATGTTCCTGACATCTATCAGGCATGGAGTGGCAAACCTCAACCTCCACGGCCGAACTCCGTTCCACGCAGTACTTTGCTCCAAGTAAGCCTTGCCGTATCCAAGATCAATGGCTGTCGCTATTGTGTGCTACATCAGATCTCCGGGTTGCGGAAACAGGGTGTGGATGTTGCAAAGCTGGTTGCCCTTGAAAAATCCGATGCGGCTCTGGCACCGGATGAACGTGCCGCTGTCGTGTTTGCACGCAAGCTTACATTAACGCCAGCATCGGTCACAGAAGCAGACCGTGTCGCGCTTGCGGCTCACTTCCCAGGCGCTCTCGCCTACGATGTCCTTTACCAGGTTTGCCGATTTGCATTCATGAATCGGTTTACGGACACGCTGCGGTTACCATCCGAGGATGAAGCTGTGAATGTCTACAAAGAGACTTTTGGCAAATCCTACACAAGCCCGGATGGCTATAAGTAGCCTTACAAGTTTCCAACTGTGGATGCACGTGAAATCCACAGTGGTGATGCATCCAATAAGTAAAAAATCCCTCCGACCTTTACTGGCTGGAGGGAGTTGTTTTTATCCATACGTCGGGCGCTGCGGCCATCCGGGAAGGGAGTCCTAACTCTGGTTCTCAGTAAATAAAAGAAAGAAACACCCCCATACCACTGGGCGGCACGGTGGGGGTTATGTCCTACCCATACGTCGGACGCTGCGGCCACCCTAGAGGCGAGTCCTAACTCTGGGTCTCACTCATTAAAAAATAAACACCCCCATACCACTGGGTGGCCCGGTGGGGGGTATGTCCTACCCGTACGTCGGACGCTGCGGCCACCCGGGAGGCGAGTCCTCAAAGTCCAGCTGGCGGCCAAACGGCGTAATATCCAGAAGCGCATCGTAGCTGACAAGGCCTTCCACACCGCGCTGGCGGGCGTAGTACGTCAGGTAGACATCCTCTCCGATACGGAAGAACACGCTAATTCCCTGACCCTCACCACGCTCATCCGATACTTCAAAATCAAAGTTGAAGTCGCTCCCCAAGGATGAATAAAACGGAATATGAAAGCCAGTCGCTTCACGGTGCGCAGCGAGCTTTGCATAGGGCGCACGCCCGACCGTGATAAAGCGTGCATCCCATTTTTTCAGATTCGAGAGATCGCCGAGCTCCTTCATATAGCCCGTACACACAGGACATCCGACTTCCTGCTCAGGTCCAAACATAAAGTGGTACATAATGAGCTGGCGGGTGCCATCGAAGAGGTCCGCAAACGACATATTGCCATTCGGGCCCTGAAAGCGATAGTCTTTTTCCATCTTGACCATCGGCAGACGACGGCGAAGCGCATTAATGCGATCCTTCTGCTTTGTTAGCCACTTCTCTTCGGCGAGGAGGGCGGCACGGGCATCATCAAACGCTGCGCGGTCGACGATAGCCGGGTGTGGAATGGTTTCGTTTTCCATAGTGAATCGATTCTACATTTATATTTGTAGGGAACCCAGCCACGGCAATCCGGGTAATGGGTGACATGGACTTAAAAGATGCCCTTGCTGGGCAATACCGTGCGACCCTTGGGATGCTGCTTCAGTGCGTTGAGCGCTGCCCGGACACCGTTTGGGAAAGCGGCACCCCTGAGCGACCATTTTGGCGTATCGCGTACCACGCAGCGTTTTATACACATCTCTACCTGATGCCAACCGAGCACGATTTTGTGGCTTGGGAGAAGCATTTTGACAATGCAGCATCCTTGTGGGGGAAAGATAACACGCCCGTCGATGCGTATGCGAAAGACGATTTAGTGACTTACATCAAGTCGATTACAGATGCTGTCGGAGACCGCTTGGATGCAATCGATCTCGAAGCAGAAACCTCCGGGTTTCACTGGTACAACATCGCGAAACTGGATCACATCCTCCTAAACCTCCGGCACCTCGGAATACACGTCGGCCAGCTTCAGGAGCTGCTCTACGCAGAGGGTATCGACCTGGATTGGATTAGCCGGCGGTAACGCCGGTGGCACATCGCCTTGGGGATGATTATCTCCCAGCGATGTGCTCGATCATTCGCTTAAAGTCCGCCGTCCTGGAAATCGTCAGCTCACGCTTGCGCAGCGCAACCAACATCCCTTCCATCGATCCACCACGCGCATCGATATCACCTGTGAGTAATGCATCTGCATCCCGATAAGCAAGCCACGCACGTTGCGCCGTCAGCAGCTTTGCCCGACTTTGCTTGTCAAGCTTTCCTTGCAGCTGTTTATAGGTGGTATTGAGGTTACGGTCGGCTTGTTCCAATGCGGTTACCGCACTACGTGTCATTTCTAATTGCGTTTGCATAAATGCAATGTACGCTTCACGGCGACATGTGTAAACCCATTGCCATTTCGGTAGACAAAAGTGTAGCGGAGATGCATTCCGGCGGTTATTGTTGGGATGCTACTCCGTGAGCAGCCGTGTGTGATGTGGGAGGCGGATGGAATGGATGACCGTGAGGCAGATAATGCCCTTATTGATGAGCTGGTGGAGCTTGGTATTGACCTTGACCGCCCTCGGGAAACACGCTTTCATTTTGTGTTCGCTGCAAGCTCCGGAGCCGATGGAGTTGCTGCACGTCTCACCGCTGCTGGCTACGAGTGCGAAGTCACCGAAATGAAGCCAAACATCGTTGTACGGTTATTCAAGAAGTCGGAATGGCTGGTAACCGCAACAAAAGTGATGGTCATCGACTGCTACATCATCAGCGAGCTACGTACGGAATTCAATGCCATCATGGCCGAAACAGACGGCATGTACGATGGCTGGGAAGTGGAAGTCTTCCCGGAAGAGCAAGACCAATCCTAGCGCGCGTTGATAGTTACGCGGATGTTCGCAGGAAGATATCACCATCCCCGGGTGAGACCGTAAACCGCTTGCCCAGCGCTCCGGTTGAGACGGCTTTCGATAGCTGATCAAGGACTATATCCACTTGGCGGTTTCCAGGTGGATTGTGCACCACTAAGCCATTGGTAAAGCGTCGCTGAAAGCTTCCATCCCTGATGCTGCGGCCCTTCTCCAAGGGTTTGCCAAGTTCACAATCCCAAAACGGATACCAGTCATGCAGATGATCCGGCGTTGGGAGTGGATTGGGGTCCGAAAACAGGCAGTAGCCATCCGACAGCGTCAATGCCAGCGTCGTCGTGGCACGCATTAGTGCGAAATCCGCACGGGATTTCTGATACCAGGTCTCGAGACAGTTGATGCGCGGTTGCCGGACATTGGCTTCCGCCCAGCTGAGTGTTTCGGTGATACGTTTCCAGTCATCGGGGGATGCCGTTTTGTAGCACTCCATAAACAGACCATTGATGAGCTTCGCGGAGCGTGGGACTTTTCGGTCATTGGCGTTTACGAGGATGAGCGCATCGTTGCCGATGGCCTTTCGGATGTTCTGGAGCAGCGAAATCCGATCATCATCGTCACCCCACCAGTCCAGCATAATGCCATCCACGACACCCGTGTTGATGAGGGCTTTCGCCTGCTTGGCTATCTGGTCACGAAGCGCAGCTTGCGTGTAATCGATGAGGAAGTAGCCGCCTTCTTCCCAGCCAACGATGGGTTTGCCGTTCTTTGTCATCCACCACGGGTGACCATCCGGGAGGTGGGAGCGGTGCGCATCCCGGTAGCGGAGCTCGGCGAGCAGCACGATATTCGGATTGCGTTCGATGAGGCGCTGCCGAATGGACTTTACTGCAGCGATGCTCTCAGGTGTAAACGATGTGGCAAGCCCGGGAAATCGTTGATCCCAGCGGAGCCCAAAGAAGTCCGGGGCATGAAAGACGATGTCATGGCGGGCAACACTTGTCCACTTTTCCTCACCCGGGACTTCCGCCGCATTCCAGGCTTGAAAGATGGACGGGAAAGTCCTAGTGGACACGCGTTCACGAATGGATTGTTCAAACTGAACCGTAGGATTAT
>CAIWTR010000189.1 GCA_903915615.1 uncultured Armatimonadota bacterium | reverse complement strand
GCAAGCGTAAGGGCTTCTTCACACCACGGCCACCAGTCCACAGGGTTGTGTGCATGCTGCCGCAGGTATGGCGACTTTTCGTGGATGAGGCGGTTTTCGAAGCTCGGGCTCTGGCTGTCGGATAAATTCACGCTCTGTTGTACCTGTAGAAGCATTTGGTACGTGCAATGAAATGAGTAAAGAGGTGTGTAAACCGAAAATGTTGATGCTGCGGGTGTCACATTCATCTGAATTCATGTAAAAATGCGGATGGCTGTGCGCCGATGTGGGCGTGCTGTGGTGTTGATCCCGGAGCTGCTTCCACTGGTGTAATTGCAGAGTTCGGGGAGACACGGTTTCTCAGGGATTTTCCCCGCGGTGACGCGGGAATTTGGGGGATGTTCAAACATGGAAGAGCGCGAATCAGGCCGCACCTGGCGTCCGAATCGTAAGGAATTTATCGCTGGCACAACGCTTGCGAGCTTGGGATTTGTATTTGCGGATGGCACTCCAGCCCGTGCGGCATGGGATGACAAGCCAACTGTAAAGAAGCCTGTCAGTGCCAACGACAAGATCCGCTTTGCGTGTATCGGCGTTGGTGGCAAGGGCTGGGGCGAAGTCATGGACTCCGCAGAGAATGGCGACATCGTTGCGCTCTGTGACCCTGATGATGTCCAAATGGCGCGTGCAAAGCGTGCATTCCCAAATGCCAAGGTCTACCGTGACTACCGCAAGATGTTCTCCGAGATGGCTGATCAGATCGATGCGGTTACCGTGTCGACGCCTGACCACCATCACTATCCAGCCAGCTCCGTCGCGATGACCCTTGGCAAGCACGTCTACTGCCAGAAGCCGCTTGTCCGTACGATTTGGGAAGCGCGCCAGATGCAGGAGATTGCAAAGAAGGCTCGCGTCGCCACCCAGATGGGCAACCAGGGAACGGCGCAGGATGGTCTCCGGATGCAGGCTGCACAGGTCCGCGCTGGAATCATCGGAAATGTCACCGACATCCACGTCTGGTCCAACCGCCCAGTATGGCCACAGGGCCACAAGCGTGGCGCATCCAAGCCAGTCCGCGACAGCATCGACTGGGATGTCTGGATCGGCCCACGCCCGATGCGGGATTATGCTGAAGGCTATGCCCCATTCGTATGGCGTGGTTTCTGGGACTTCGGTGCAGGCGCGCTTGGAGACATGGCATGCCACCAGATGAACATGACCTTTATGGCCCTCGACCTCAAGGACCCTGTCACCGTACAGGCCGAGACGAGCGGACATGACAAGGACATTTTCCCAAGCTGGAGCATCATCAAGTACCACTACCCGAAGAACAGCTGGCGCGGGGAAATCAACCTGACTTGGTACGATGGCGGCAAGCTGCCACCGGCTGACCTCGTTGGCGAGAAGATGGAATCCTCCGGAACACTGATCATCGGTGACAAGGGCAAGATCCACATCCCAGGTGACTACGGTAGCGGTGGCAAGGTTGTCAGCGGCGGCGTTGACATCCCTGAAGTCAAGTTCGATCGCTCCCCAGGTCACTTTGAAGAGTGGGTTCGCGCTATCCGTGGCGGCCAGGAAGCACGCTCAAACTTCCCGAACTACGGCGCTGACCTCACCGGAATGGCCCTCGTTGGTAACCTCGCTGTCTGGTGCAATGGCCCAGAAGTACAGTGGGATGCCAAGAAGATGCGCGTCAAGAACATCGGCGACTTTTCGAATGAGAAGGCAAGCATCGAGGAACTGATCAAGCCAACCTACCGTGAAGGCTGGAAGTTGGTCTAACAAGTACGCGGGATGCCCCCTTCGGAGAGATCCGAAGGGGGTTTTCCTGATTTATGGGGGAGTTCGCAAATGAAGCAGCTGGGATTTTGGGCGGGGATGGCCACATTGATGCTTGCTGTGCCGGCAGTGTATGCACAGGACACGCAGCTCACTGTTACGCCGCAGAAGGCATCCGGGATTTACCGCAGCGGTGAAACAGTCCGCTGGAAGATTGTGACCGAGCGCTGGGCAACCCCGACGGTTGTGCGCTATTCGCTGAAGGCCAACAACAGTGAGGTGTTACAGTCCGGGGATGTCGTTATCGGTCCGGGAAACCCGGCTGAGATAGCTTATACAGCATCGAAGCCGACCATGCTGATGCTTGATTTGCAGCAGGCGGGTGGCAAGGTACGGCAGTTTGGTGCAGCGGTTGCGCCGGAGAAGCTGCGCCCAGTTCACACGCGCCCGGCAGATTTTGATGCGTTCTGGGATGGCATGAAATCCAAGTTGCGCGCGCTCCCGATGAACCCAAAGGTCACGCCTGGTCCAAGTAATCGCCAGGGTGTTGACTATTCCCTTATTCAGTTGGATCACATTAATGGCACTAAGGTCCATGGTCAGCTTGCTAGGCCATCCAAGCCCGGAAAGTACCCAGCCGTTCTCGTTTTGCTCTGGGCATCCCCGCCGTATCGCCTCTGGAGTGACTGGGTCACGGATCGGGCGTCGCAGGGTTTTGTAGTCCTCAATATCGAGCCACATAACGTCCTGCCAACCGAGCCGCAGAGCTACTACGACAACCTGCCGGCGACATTGAAGAACTACTCGGACATCAACCAGGAAGATCGCACCACAAACTACTTTGTTGAAATGTACCTCCGGGGGGTACGTGCGGTTGATTACTTGATGCAGCAGCCGGACTGGGATGGCAAGACAATCATCGTGACGGGAACGAGTATGGGCGGACAGCAAAGTATTGCGGTCGCGGGCCTACATGATGCCGTTACCCACATGATTGTACACGTACCCGCAGGGACGGACCTAAATGGCGTCCAGCATGGACATCAGCAAGGCTACCCATCGTTTCGTGCGAACAGCCCAAAGGCGATGGCGGTTGCTCCGTACGTGGATGGCATCAACTTCGCGCCGCGTATTAAAGCTAAGTCATTGGTTTCGATGGGATTTATCGATACGGTGACACCGCCGAATGGGATTTGGACGATGTTTAATCAGCTGCGTGGACCAAAAGAAGTCGCCCCGATGATGGACAGCCCGCATAACAACCTTGCTACAGCAGATATGCAGCTTCCCTTCACCGAGCGATCTGCAGAATGGTTTGCGGCTATCGCAGCCGGGAGAGCTCTCTCACCAAAGGCTTACAAAAACTAATCCAAGCGTTTTAAGGATCAGATGCTGTGCAAAGCGGTGGCAATCAGGTGTTGACTCTCATCCAACAGAATGGCAAGGCCTCTGTAGTTGCCCACCGCGGGGCCAGTGCCTATCTTCCAGAACATACCCTGGAGGCGTATACGCTTGCGCATGCACAAGGGGCGGACTACATCGAACCGGATGTCATCCTCACCCGCGATAACGTGCTGGTTTGCCTGCATGATTTGGAGCTTGAGACGACCACAGATGTCGCGGCGCGGTTTCCTGACCGCAAGCGCCCGGATGGCCACTGGTACACCATCGATTTCACGCTGGCCGAGCTCAAGCAGCTGCGTGTCTTTGGCCGTGTGGATGACAGTGAGCGGGAAACCATGCAGGGGTATCAGATCGCGACCCTTGATGAGCTGATTCTGTTGGTTCAGCGCTTGAACAAAGCCGTCTCACGGAAGACGGCACTGCTGATCGAAGTGAAAGACTCTGAGTGGCATGTGAAGCAAGGAAAGCCTCTCGAGCCTGTTTTGCTGGAGACTCTTGCACGCCATAAGGTGGATACGCCAGTCGGAGGCTACATCATCCAGTCGTTTGATGAAGCACATCTCCGAAGTCTGCGGGATACGTATCAATGTCAGCTGCCCCTGATGTGGCTGACGAGCGAGCTGCCAAGTCTAGAAAAAGTCGATGGTATTCGCGCCTGGGCACAAGGCATTAACCCGCATCGCAGTGCAATCGAAGTGGATGGTAAACCGAATACGGCGGGCCTTGCAGTGCTTGAGCGGATGCATTCAAGGGGAATGAAGATGTTTGTGTGGACATTTGATGATGAGCCCGATGTGTTGCAACGGTTTCTTGACTGCTATGGTGTAGATGGTGTAATCACCAACAACCCGGATACTGGCGTATGTGCTCTGAATGCTGGAAGGTTGAAAAATGAATAGACGCTTGTTTCTTGCGACCATTGCAAGTCTGCCACTTCTTGGTGAAGGCAACGGATTTGCCATTTCAAATCCCCGTTTTGCAGATAATCCATTTACCCTTGGCGTC
>CAIWTR010000188.1 GCA_903915615.1 uncultured Armatimonadota bacterium | reverse complement strand
GATGTGTATTGATGGCAACGATTCCCGTGGAATTGATGTGGGAATTCTAAGCCGGCTGCCATTTCTTTACATGCGATCACACCAGTGGGATGAGCGCACCGACCGTCCTGGGGAGCCTGTGTTTGGGCGGGATTGCCTCGAAGTGGATGTACTTTTGCCAAGTGGCCGAACGCTTACGGTCTACATTAATCATTTTAAGAGTATCGCCGGCAACCGTGAAAAAACCATGCATCGCCGCCGCCTGCAGAGTGTACGGATGGCGGAGATTATTCGGGAGCGCTTTGGGGATGACCCTTCGGAAGGCCGCTGGATTATTCTCGGCGATTTAAATGACTATCTGCCAAGCGATGGCCTCGCGCCGCTGCTTGGCCTCCCGTGGCTTGAGAACGTTGTCAATCGGCTGCCTGCCGACCAGCGCTGGACGCATCACTACGCCCCGGATGACGAAGTCCACCAGCTGGATTACATTTTGCCAAGCCGTGCCATCGCGGATGCAAACCCGGATTCCGTACCGATAATCGAGCGGCGCGGCCTGCCCCTACGGACAGAATCCTACAGCGGCCCACGGTTTCCAACCGGTGATCCAGACTCAAAAGCCAGTGACCACTGTCCCCTCGCCTGGGACTTCATCATCTAGAGTTAGGCTTCGCTGTAGATCCGCTCGATGACGGAGCGTTGGTAAGCAAGCGCATCCCAAACGGACTCACCAGGTGCATGCACGAGCGTGAACGTACCGGAGTAGCCATTGCCTTTTAGGAGTCGGATACAGGCCTCAAAATCGGCTTCATCTGGAATATCCCCATCGTAAGAACACTTCGCATGGCAGCCTTCGGCGTGCTCCGCGATGGCCTCGAGGTGAATGTACTTGTCATCCCCGCCCCAGTTTCCAAAATCAAATGTCAACCCGACAGCGCCCTGGAGTGCGCGGAGGAAGTCATTCAGCTCGGCTGGGTTGCAGAGGAGTGGGAACCAGTTCTCAGTTCGTACTCGCACGCCGCGGACAAATGCTTCCAGCGCCAAAGTCTTAAACGCAGCGCGGCACCGTGCCCGGCTGTCGGTATCGGGTGCGGCATGCCCTCCGATGACTCGCACCGTATCGGCTCCGAGTCGGCTTGCCCGGTCAATCCAGGTGGTTATCCACGCGATATGCGCGGCGTTGTCGGTCTCGTGGGTGATGTCTGCATCATCGATGAGCAGACTCAGCAGCCGCACGCCCTTTGCTTCCAAGTGGAGGCGGAGCTGCTCTAGGCGGTCATCCGTTGGGTTGTCAATATGAAAATGACAGAGCTCAAGCATTGTGTACCCGTGGTCTGCTGCGGCCGAAATGGCATCTTCAAGACTCAGGACTCGCGGGGATGGCTGAAAGAGCAGTGCATCCGGTGAGCCCGGGCGACCGGGTTCGACGTGGCCAATCAGCGGGTGGAGGGCCCAGGTGGAAACGCCAGTCAGGAATGGATTGATGGGAGAGGTCATACGGTTGGTGCCTTCCGGTTGCGCAGTTTAAGCATCCCCTGAACCGGCTTTAAGTCAACGCGGAAGAGAACGCACGCAATGTAATACACGACGATGCTGACGGCGCCAATGCCGATGACGCTTCCGATGGCGATAAGCCTTGATGCTGTGACATCGATGCGGCTGGCGATCAGCCACGCGATGACGCCGCTGACTCCGGATGCGAGGGCGATGCGCAGGGATGCCGCGAGGATTGGTCGCACGCCGAGGGTTGGGTGGCGCTGCCGCAGCGTCGCGAGGAAGACAAACATGTTGATCGTGCCTGCGATGGACAGTGCGAGGGCAAGTCCTGCGTAGCCAAAGCCAAGCGGCGGGATGACAAAGCAGAGTCCAACAAAGAGCAAAACCATGAAGGAGGTGATGATGGTCGGGGTTTTGGTGTCCTGCGATGCGTAAAAGCCGCGGGCGAGCACGGATTGCAGCGACCAGGCAAAGGTCCCGATGCTGTACCAGCGCAGCGCAACAGCCGCATCGTGGACTTGAACCGGTCCGTACTTTTCACCGAGGTAGAGCGCGGAAATGATGGGTTCGGCGAGGACGGCCATCAGGACAGAGCTTGGGATGGTGAAGAACAGAATGCGCCGTATTCCAGTGTTGAGCTCGATGACAAAGCCGGCCATATCGCCCTTTGCCAGCATCGCGGACAACGTTGGAAGCAAAACGATTGCGGTGGCCTGCGCAAAGATTCCGATGGGTGCCTGCGTGAGGTTGTATGCATTTTTGAGCGCGGTCAGGTAGCCGGCACCGGAGACAAAGCTGCCGGTGATCCAGAAGCCAAGCTGGCTAAGGGAGAGTCCCAGGAGTGCCGGGAGGAGGAGTGCACCGACTTTTCGAACGCCGGGGTGGTTGAGCTCAAGTTTTGGGATGAGGGAGCCACCGCTGCGCAGAATGTCCATCGCTGGGAGGACAAAGTTCCCTGCGACGGCCCCGATAAGCGCGCCCCAGGTCATCGCGCTGATTCCGAGGTCTGTTCCGCCAAAGAACCATCCCGCGAGGATCTGTCCGAGGTTATAGGTTACGGGTCCGATGGCGGGGACGAGGAATTTTTGGCGAGCGTTGAGCGAGCCCATCATGAGTCCGCCGACAAAGAAACACCACTGCGCCGGAAGCAAGATTCGCGAGAGGCGCGCGACTTCATCCCATGCCCATGCTTGGCGTGCCGCGACATCGGCTGCCGGGAGCAATTCTCCGATCCGCAGCTCGCCGAGGTGCGGGTTCATTAATTGCGCGAGTGGCCGTGCGAAGATTTCGAGTCCGATGATGAACACGATTGCGATGATGGAGACGGCGGTGATGACAGTTTGTAGGACGGTCCACGCATCCTCGCGCTTTTCCTGCGTCCAGTATTGCGTAAAGACGGGGACAAAGACGGTCGCGAGTGCGCCTCCGGCGACTAGGTATTGCAGGATGTCGGGGATGCGAAATGCTGCGGTGTAGACATCGGTGATG
>CAIWTR010000187.1 GCA_903915615.1 uncultured Armatimonadota bacterium | reverse complement strand
CGCAACTACCCTGTGTACCTGTCGACCAAGAACACGATTATGAAGGTCTACGATGGCGCATTTAAGAACACCTTCCAGCGCGTCTATGAGGCTGAGTTCCAGTCCCGCTTCGAAGCAGCAGGCCTTACGTATGAGCACCGCCTGATCGATGACATGGTGGCATCCAACCTCAAGTGGAATGGTGGCTACCTGTGGGCGTGTAAGAACTACGATGGCGATGTGCAGTCCGACACGGTTGCGCAGGGCTATGGTTCGCTTGGTCTGATGACCAGTGTTCTGATGAGCCCGGATGGCTCTGCGATCGAAGCAGAGGCAGCACACGGAACGGTGACCCGTCACTACCGGATGCATCAGCAGGGCAAGCCGACAAGTACCAACCCGATCGCATCCATTTATGCATGGACGCGTGGTCTGCAGTACCGTGGTCGCTTTGATGACACGCCAGACGTCGTTGGCTTTGCGGAGACCCTTGAGAAGGTCTGCGTGGATGTCGTTGAGTCTGGCCGGATGACCAAGGACCTTGCGATTCTGATCGACAAGAACCATGAATACCGCTCCACGGATGAGTTCCTCGATGATATCGATAACGAGCTCAAGGCCCGGATGTAGGTTTTTTAAAACCTGCGGTTCTGATAAAAGCCCCTCGGCACATTTGGTGTCGGGGGGCTTTTTCTTTGTCGATGGGAGGACTGAATTACAGTTGCCGCGCGCAGTCCTGCTGTGTTACAAGATGACCAAATGCCCACTCCTAAGCAACCCATCAACCTTCTTTTCGTGCTGGCTGACCAGTGGCGCTGGTGCGTTTAGGCTTACGAGGTGTTGTTTTCTTGTACCACCACTGGAGAAACCCGGTTACTGTGAGAATGACTGGCACTAGTCCTAGCAGAACCCAGAGGATTCGTGTTGGGAGCCCTCCGATTAGGCCAAAGTGGAGTGGAATTGCCAGCTGGATCACCTTTTTCCCAAGTGGCCAAGTACGCGAGTCATCTATCTTGAGGATCTTTCCAGTAACCGGGTCCAGCGAGATCTCTACTCTGTCCCGTGTTTGATTCCAGTTATCCCACTCCTTTCTCACAACCAGTGGTTTTCCAGATTTCTGTGGGAAATTCACTCGTTGGATGCGACCATCAATTGCTGAATCCGCGATTGTGACGAGGGTGTCAATCGGAAGGTGGGTGCCGGTGGATGTAGGCTCAATAGGAGCATCTTTCGTTACCCCCGTCAGGGTGTACACGAATGTCTCCATAGGCTGTTTGAAGGCAAACACGAGTGCTGTTGCCGTGAACATCAGCATCAATAGGAGTGGATAGAAACCGGTGACATTGTGTGTGTCATGTACCAGTACTCTGGTCCCACGGTCTCGGCGGAGGCCCAGGCGTGTTTTCCATTGTCCTAGTTTTGTTGGCCACCAGATCAGAAGACCACTCATGAGCACAACAGACATGAGGATAGCTCCGTAACCATTCAGTGTCCATCCGAGCTGACCGATGCCCAGATAGAAGTGAATAAAACACAGAAAGCCGTAGAATGTGCCCCCTCGTGTGCGCTCACCTGCAACATCACCGCTATAAGGATTGATGTATGTATAGCGCTGGGTCCAAGTGTTGCCGGACTCGCGAATGGAATATGTTTCGGTAGGCGTCCGTGGGTAACTGACATAGCTGACCTGCTGTTCTGGATGTACTTTATGAAAGCCATCCAGAACGCGGGAGAGCGGAACTGCTTTTCCGACTGCCGCTACTTGGTGGATGTCACGTTCTCTCAGCTGGTCAACTTCACGACCAAAGACGAGGAGGCTTCCTGTGATTCCCATCAGCAGAAAGTAGATGGCTAGTCCTATCCCCAACCAAAGGTGCAGCTTTCCCATCACCGTCCGAACGAGGCGCTTCACTTTGTTGCCCTGAACAACTCATCGGTAAGCATATTTCCATCCTCATCCAAATCACCGACGTTCCATTGGCGCAGTACAGACAGCTGAGCTGCTGAATTTCGGTCGCTGCTTTGCCTGAAAAATGGACGCTTGACAGTTACGTGACCATCTACCCAGAGGATGTTTCCCATCCCGTTATGTCTGCCGTGAAAACGTGGACGGTGAAATGTAGGTGCATCCAAAAAGTCAGTGGTCGTGATACCGGTTCCTGCAGAGTTTAGTGTCGCGGCATCTGCCAGAAGGACGGTTCGCGCAGGTTCATCTATTGCCCCGATAGAGATAGACGAGATGTGATCAAAGAAGCGGTCCTGCCAGCGGTCTGGAACCCCATTTGAGAGGTGCTTGTAGTTATAGGCATAGCCTGTAAACGTTCCTGGAATGACACCAGCAGGTTGAAACGATGGGCAGGCGACAATGGCTACCCCCTTCATGTAAGGGAAGAGCAAACCATCTCCAGCGATGCGCTGGCCGTTGACGGCAAGTCCCGTCCACCAGTAGCGAATCATGTCAGTACGGGCTCCGGATGCTGGGAAGGCTCCAGTACGGTAAGGAACCACTAGCTCATCGTAGTCCTGTGAGTACATCACCGAAGCCATACCGATCTGGCGCAGGTTACTCATACAAACGGTTTGCCTGGCTTTTTCACGTGCCTGTGCAAAGACCGGGAAAAGGATGGCAGCTAGGATTGCAATGATTGCGATGACGACGAGCAGCTCAATAAGCGTAAATGCACGATGCATGGATATCCTCCTGAGGAAACAATTGACAGTCTGACCACAGCCATTTCGTTATGGTTGGGGCATTGAAAATGTGTAGATGTCAATGTTTGAGGAGGTCCACGTGTAGGTTTTGTGAGGACTGATTCGACAGAAATGTGATCCCTGTGCGATGGAATAGCCACGTAGAACGGTGCGCTTACGAGTGTTGCAACAGGGGTGTGGATGGTTGTTGCTAGCGATCCACCACCCAGATTTGTCAGCTCGCAGAGAAAGCAATCATCATCCGGGCATGCCTGTGCTAAGGTTGGCGTCGTGAAGTGTCTGTGGGTATGAAAGCCTGCGATGACTACGCTGGCCGTGAACCACAGGCACATTACAAGCGTGATGCATCGTCGGAGGCATCGCCAATCTTTCACAACTGCATGATGACGTGTTGTTTGCATTAATGCAAATTGATTGCATTAATGTTTTTACACACAGCTGCTGAACGGACTTGAACAAATCCTCACGACATCTCGCTTGGCTGTTAGTACTTGGCATTGCTTGGATGGCACTTGCCATCCGGACCAGTGAACCACTCACGGATAAGCGCTGCGGGTCCTGGCTTGCCCGGTCCAAAAAAGCGTTGCCGGCGCTCACGGTATGCCGAGAGAATCTTGCCAGCTTCCGCTTTGATTCTCTTGTCATCTTCTGATACCGGTGTACCCTTTGGGACCGCATAAACGAAGTTACCTGTTTCGGAAGCATGGGTTGCTACCTGACGAAAATCTCGCGGAATCAGCGTTCCATTCTTGTTACCTTCATCCTGTGCGGAAACAAAGAAATTCACAGCAGGTTCGGGATATCCAAAGAGAAGACCAAGGCCTTTTGCTCTACTGGGGGATGGTTCCCGTTCAATGCCTATAACAAGGGCGAGGGGATTATGTGCGTATTCAGGGTAGAAGCCAAGCGGTGTGAAAAAACTGGACTGCGATGTCAGCAGCTGTGAGACCGATGTGTGGTTGAAGACAAAGGCATCAAAGTATCGCTTGCCGTCTGTTACCTTGCTAAAAGGAATTTGACCGGATGAGATGACTCTGCCGCACTGAAATGTTGCAACGATTTCCGAGAGTTCCCTTGATGCCGGGTCTAAAGCAAGACTGCTTTCCTTCCACACGGAAGCAAACCCACTACTCATCGGTTTTAGGTTTCCGATGACTGTGTAGAGCCCTTCGGAATCCAAAAGCTTCCATAAGATGTCGCTTGCTTTTTGCCGTAGCTCAGGACGAAGCCGTTCGATCGGAAAACAGTCATCCGGGCTGACGGCTGGAGTTTGTAAATCAACGGGCTTGACCTGAGGCAACGCAACAGCGGATGAGAGGACAAAAAGTGATGTGAGGATTAAGCGGCGACTAAACTTGAGGCTGGTCATAATAAAATTGTTCCCTGCAACGGAGCATGACGATGATTTTTTCAAGCTCTAACTGTGGATGTAATGGACAGTTTTTCATGTCCATTTCTTGACAACTGGGTTACAAACAGGCACTGCTAACTACGAACATTCAAAAATGAAGTCATCCTAGCCATCATGGGTAGTACTTCAGCTCATTGGTGGTCAATCCAGAGCTACTACTCCATGGGATTCGTTCCATTTCAGCTGAGTCAACTGTAGTGAGGCGACGTGTGACCCACCAAGTTTCATCAGACAAAGTCATCGCGTTCTTCGCACCAGCTACTCGTCGAAGATGTGTAATCATTGCTTGGAGAGACTGCCTCTCAGCGCCGCGGTTGTTTTCCAGCCGGGCAAGCCGAGCTTCGATTGCCAGTGCTTTGTAGTGAAGAGAATACGGCAAAGTACTATAGGGAGCGACAGCGGCAAGCTCCTGTCGGGTTTCGTCAAAGCGTCCTGCAAAAAGAAAGTCTTTGGCTGATTGCACCTGATTTTGTGCCAGAAATGTGCTTAATGTCCTTCTCTTGTCGTGGGGGAGCGGTATTGAACCGGGAAAAACAAGATCGTTGTCTGGCTTTTTGAAGGTGCGGTCTGGAAATATGACCCAATCCATTTGCCGAAAGACAGCCTCAGCTTCCAAATCTTTGTTTTCAGCCATCAAAGAATAGGCCAATCGAAGCTTCGCCCGCTCATCATCCGGTTGACTTACCAGAACCGCTCTTGCTTTCATCTGAACACTTCGTGCATCCCCATCGCGTTTTAGAACGTCCGTAAACTGAATCGCGAACCAACGGCCGCGGGCATCCATAGATGTGACATCATCACCGTATTGTTCAGGATTCTCATGACACTCCTGACATGTAGGTGTCTTCCATGCGCCGAGATAGTCGATGAGCTTTGCTAGGTAAACACGCTCTGTTTTGTGGTCACCTTCACGGGATGCGATGGTTGCGACTAACGCTAGGTAGCGTCGTCTTGATCTTTCATCCAGATTTTCCTGACGTTTGATTTTGCGCAAAGTAGCCTTGGCGAGTGTGTATTCAGCGATCTGGGCATATTCCCAAGCATGCAGAATCAGGCGGCCATCTGCAAAAAGCGCATTCTCACCATTCGCATTCGCTAGACGCAGTAAACCTATATCTCCTGTACGGATGGCAGCTTCAGTTGCAAGTAAGCGCCATCGCCGTGCTTCCGGGGTTGGCAGTGATTTACGGTTCACACTCTTTATGCAGCGTGATGATTCGACAAAGTCACCACGCCTTGCTGCCAGAAAGGCTGGCATCAGTGGCGAATCTGGCGGAATAGGCGGTGTTGGATTTACTTTTGCTCTGGGGGCAGATGATTTTTGTCGGATTTGCACAGAAGGAATCACGTTTGCTCCAGTATCAGGACAAGGATGCATAAGCTCCGGAGATCCAGTTACGATTAATCCTTGCCAGGAAGAAAGTAATAGCAGTCTGAGAGTGGATCCCCGGTTCGGCCTCGCGGTGGCAGGAGATCTCCCAGATTTTGTTGGCGAAGCGTCTCTGCTGCTACCGTGCCCCATCCAGTCGGCCTGAATGCTGGTCGATTCGCATTTACATGGCCGTCAAGCCACAGAACAGTGGCGCTGCCACTGTGCCGACCATGCAACGTACCGTAGAGAGTAGGATTTGTGCCCGGTATATAGGGTGTTGTGGATGGCCTGAACGGTGCATTCAGTGCCGTAAAACGCCTGAGTCCGCCTCCCGCTCCCGATGAATGAAATGCTGCATCGGCAAGCAACACCGTTTCCGCTGGACGTGTCACACCGGCCATCGTCACCGGATACGGAACACCACTAATCGTTGGTAAGAGGTAGTCTCCATTGAGCCCATAACCCATACCTGCAACCAATGGTCCGGATGCAGCGATGCCAACCGCTGTTGGACATTCTCTGATTTGCAGGTTCCGCATGTATGGTTGTAAGAGACCATCTTGATGCTGGAATGTTACCGGGTTTGTAAATGTATAGGCTCCGTACCAGAGGATGACACGTGTCAGTGCCGAGCCTTGGGCTGGAATGACATAGTTGTTTACGAAAATGGTCTCATCGTAATCCTGCATGTACATCATCGTCGCGATACCAATCTGTTTCATGTTCGACATACAGCTCGCCTGACGGGCTTTCTCACGTGCTTGGGCAAAGACGGGAAACAGGATTGCTGCCAGGATGGCGATGATGGCGATGACGACCAGGAGTTCGATGAGAGTAAAAGCGCGTTTCATAACAACCTCGAGTCCATATAATCGTTAATGCAATTGAATTGCAATATGTAGATTTAAGTCTTCGTGTCCGCAATTGAATGTCACTTGGGCGGATTCGATCCTTGTTGTTATGATTGCAAGAAAGCAATGAGACTCCATCCATATGCCCACTCCTAAGCAACCCATCAACCTCCTTATTGTGCTGGCCGACCAGTGGCGCTGGTGCGACCTCGGCTGCTATGGAAATGCGGAGGTCAAGACACCCAATCTGGATGCATTCGCTGCGGATGGCATCCGCTTTGAGCATGCCTACGCGACGAGCCCGGTGTGTGGACCTAACCGGGCGTGTTTGCTGACCGGGATGTATCCGCACAAAGTAGGCGTTCCCGGGAATGACTTGCCGCTTGCGGAAAGTGCGCAGACGCTTGGGATGCTGGCTAAGTCCAATGGCCACGCAACGGTTTATGTTGGGAAATGGCACCTCGATGGCCAGCCGCGCAGCAAGTTCACCCCGCCAGGGAAGCGTCGCTTTGGGTTTGACCGCTGGGCGGTTTACAACTGTGCCCATGACTATATGCATCCGAGGTGGTTCGAGGACACCCCGCAGCTGATCGAGGTCCCTGGTTATGAGCCTGAGGTGCAGACGACGCGGATGTTGCAGTTTCTGGATGATGTCCGTGCGGAGGGGAAGGCGTTCACTGCAGTGCTGAGCTGGGGGCCGCCGCATGATCCGTATCAGGATGTTCCATCTAAGTTTCGCGACCGCTACAAGCCAGAGCAGCAGACACTGCGTCCAAATGCCCAGCCGGATGCTAAAAATCCGCTAGCCCGTAACCTCAATTGCTGGCGTGCGACGGCGGATTACCGTGCGGCGTGTACCGCCCTCGATGACCAATTCGGCAGAATTATTGCTTACTTGAAAGCCAATAACATCTATGAAAACACGATCGTAATCTTCACCAGCGACCACGGCGATATGCTCTGGAGCCATGGGTGGCTGAAGAAGCAAAACCCTTACGATGAGAGTATCCGCGTTCCGTTCATCGCGAGGATTCCGGGAGCCAAAGCCGCTGAGCGCACCACCGATGCGCTTATCGGCACCGTGGACCTGCTTCCGAGCATCGCCGGCCTGTTGGGCTGGAAGCTGCCAAGCAAAGTGGATGGCTGGAATCT